>MTNG01000133.1 GCA_002011395.1 Candidatus Aciduliprofundum sp. JdFR-45 | reverse complement strand
AGAGGAGATACAGCTCTACAACAGGGTTTCCCACCTTCAGTACTTCCCATCCCCCTATGAAATAGAGACGGTGGTTAAAAACTGCCCTGTATGCATAGATGGCGAGGGAACTGAGAAGGTTGAAGTGAGCGGTTATCGCAACCTCCCGCGGGTGGAGACGAATAGAGTGCGAGGTGGCATGTGCCTGGTGCTCGCTGAGGGGGTCATACAGAAGGCAAAGAAGATAGCGAAAGTGGTGAAAAAACTCGGCATAGACGGCTGGGAGTTCGTTGAGGCATTCATGAAGGACGTGAAGGCGGATGAGGGCGGACCGAACATAGAGCCGTCGTACAAGTACATAAAGGATCTGGTGGCCGGGCGCCCGGTCTTCTCGCACCCCAGCGCCCCGGGGGGGTTCCGCCTCCGCTATGGCAGGTGCAGGACGTGCGGTCTCGCCGCCCTGGCCGTTCACCCGGCCACTATGTACATCCTGGACGAGTTCCTCGCCATAGGAACCCAGATGAAGGTGGAGAGGCCAGGAAAGGCGGGCGGCATGACGACCTGCGACACCATAGAGGGGCCCATAGTGCTTCTGGAGGACGGAACCCTCATGGAGGTCAGCGACGTGGAAACGGCCCGAAGGGTGCGGGAGGAGATCAGGGAAATCGTGGACGTGGGCGAGATACTCGTGCCCTACGGGGAGTTCCTGGAGAACAACCACCCGCTTCTACCCGGTGCTTTCTCCCTGGAGTGGTGGAGGCACTACCTCAGGAGAGCAGACTCGGAGGGCAAATATAGAAAATACGGGGAGGATATCCCTGATCCATTTGAGGCGTTTCGCATCTCGGAGGAACTGGGCATACCTCTCCATCCACACTACAACCTCTTCTGGCACGACCTCACAATTGGGGAGGTACTTCACCTGTCCTCCTACGTTGAGGGAAACGCCAGGTGGGAGGAGGGCGCTCTGAGAATAAAGGCGAACCCGGAGGTTAAGCGCCTCCTCGTGCGCTTGGGCGCGCTTCACAGGGAGGAGAACGGCGAGTACGTGCTGGGTCGGCACTCGTACGCCCTTCTGCGGTGTCTGGGGCTGGATCTCAGGGACGGCAGGGTGGTGAGGGTGCGGGAGGCGTGCGAGGTGGTGGATGTCATGGAACTCGTCTCCCATCTGGCAGGGGTCACCGTGAAGAGACGCGCCCCCACGCGCATAGGCGGGAGGATGGGGAGGCCCGAGAAGGCGAAGGAGCGTAAGATGGACCCCGCGGTCCATGGTCTCTTCCCGCTGGGGAATGCTGGCGGGTCGCAGCGCTTGGCGTCCAAGGCGGCCGAGGCGTCCCGAAAGAACGGCTTCATCCGCGTTTCTCTGGGGATTTTCAGGTGCCCTTCGTGCGGCGCTGTTCTCTACCGCAGGGTATGCCCTAGGTGCGGTGCGGAATGTGCCTTCGTCCGCGTGGAGGATGCGTACCGCATGCCCTTCCACGAGGTCTGGGAGAGGGCGGTGGAATCCGCCTGCCCCGGGGAAAAGGTCCCCAAGGTGAAGGGCGTGATACGCCTCATGTCCTCGGAGATGGTCCCCGAGATGCTGGAGAAGGGCATCCTTCGGGCGAAGCACGGCGTCTACGTGTACAAGGATGGCACCTGTAGGTTTGACATGACGGACATCACGCTCACGCATTTCAGACCCCGGGAGATAGGGCTCACCGTGGAGAGGGCGAGGGCTCTGGGCTATACGAGGGATCACAGGGGCAGGGAACTCGTGAGCGAGGACCAGATATGCGAGTTGAAGGTGCAGGATATAGTCATCCCGGAGAAGGCGGGCGATTACCTGGTGAAGGTGGCGAACTTCGTGGACGACCTGCTTGAAAGGATATACGGCCTCCCACGCTACTACAACGTGAGGACCAGAAACGACCTCATAGGGCACCTCGTGGTTGGTCTCGCCCCACACACGTCGGGCGGTGTGCTCGCGAGGATAATCGGCTTCACGAAGGCCCACGTGTGCTTCGCCCATCCCTTCTTCCACGCCGCGAAGCGGAGAAATTGCGACGGCGACGAGGACAGCGTGATGCTCCTTCTGGACGGCCTTCTCAACTTCTCCCGGAGTTTCCTCCCCTCCACCCGCGGCGGGCTGATGGATGCACCTCTTGTCTTAACCACGCGCATAGACCCGGCGGAGATAGACAGCGAGGCGCACAACGTGGACGTGATGGAGGAGTATCCCCTTGAATTCTACGAGGCGGCGGAGAGGTACGCGCATCCCTCCGAGGTTGAGGAACACATGGACTTCGTCAAAAAGCGGCTGGGTACTCCCCAGCAGTACTGTGGCTTCGGCTTCACTCACGACACGCGGGACATAAATACAGGGCCGCTGGCCACCGCCTACAGCTCCATAGAGCACCGGACCATGGAGGACAAGATGAACGCGCAGTTGTCTCTTGCCCGGAAGATAAGGGCCGTGGATGAGGATGACGTAGCGACCCGCATACTCTCGCATCACTTCATACCCGACATGATGGGCAACCTAAAGAAGTTCGCCACGCAGGAGTTCAGGTGCACGGGCTGCAGGGCCAAGTACAGGCGCCTCCCCCTCTCCGGGAGGTGCCGCAGGTGCGGTCGTCCCCTCATACTCACCGTGCCGAAGGGAGGCGTTGTGAAGTACCTCCAGGCAGCTAAAAGAGTTACTGACGAGTTCGGCGTTGACCCCTACGTGGCCCAGCGTCTGGAGGTCATAGAGGTGGGCATAAAGCAGCTCTTCGCCGATGCATCGCAGGTGGAGAGAAAGAAGGGAATGAAGACGCTGGAGGACTTCCTATGAAGAAGGTGTGCGTGTTCGTGGTCGGACCCGCCGGAAGCGGTAAGAGTTACTTCGTCGGGGGAATGCTGGAGTGGATGCGAAGGGTCGGTTACGAGGCCGTGGCGGTGAACCTGGACCCCGGTGCGGAGTTCCTCCCCTACGAGCCCGAAATAGATGTGAGGGAGTTCGTATCCCTTAGAGACGTTATGGCGGAGTACGGCCTCGGACCCAACGGGGCTCAGATAGTCGCGTGCGACATAGTGGCATCGCAGATAGGCGAGGTCGCCGCCGCGGTTGATGGAGTGGACACCGATTACGTCCTCATTGACACGCCGGGGCAGATGGAGCTCTTCGCCTTCCGGACCGCCAGCGAGATGGTCGTGGAACGGCTTGGAGGCGACTTCCCCTTCATGGTCTTCACCATGGACCCCATGCTCGCCCGCACGCCGTCGGGGTTCGTCTCGCTTCTCCTTCTCTCCGCCTCCGTTCACACGAGATTCTACGTTCCGTTTCTCAACGTCCTCACGAAGGTGGATCTCCTGAGCGACGAGGACCTGGATAGAATTGCGACCTGGAGCACCGATTACATGGCGGTCATGGACGACCTGCTCAGGGAGCGCCCCACCATGTCCCGCGAGATGAGCATAGAGACGCTGAAGTCCCTGCAGGGGCTCGGGATAGGTGCGGGTCTCGTTGCCACCTCAGCCCAGATGCTGTTCGGGTTTGAGGACGTATACGCGAAGGTGCAGGACGTCTACTACGGCGGTGAGGACCTGGAGGCGAGGTGAGTGCTGGTACTCATCGGCTCGGGACTGGGCGGTTTCCGCGACCTAACGCTGCGTGCCCTTGAGTACATAAGGGAAGCGGATTTCATTTACATGGAGATGTACACATCCCTCTTTTCACTCCCGCAGGAGGAGTTCAGAGAGGTCACCGGGAGGGACTTCACGCCCCTCAGCCGCGCGGAGGTGGAGGAAGGCGATGTCGTGCTGGAGGCCGCGAGGAGGGGAACCGCCGTCCTCATAACGGTGGGAGACCCGCTGACCGCCACCACGCATGTGGACCTCCTCGTCCGCGCGAGGCGGGAGGGTATCAAAACGCTCGTTCTTCACAACGCCTCCGTTCTCACAGCGGTCCCCGGACTTCTCGGGCTGCAGCACTACAAGTTCGGACGTACCGTCTCAATACCGCGACCGCAGGGGAACTTCTTTCCCACGAGTTATTACGACCACATAGAGATGAACAGGAAGATGGGGTTGCACACTCTTCTGCTGCTTGACCTCAATCCGCCTATGACGGCGAACGAGGCCATGTCGCTGTTGATGGAGGTGGAGAGGAGGGTAAAACGCGGGGTGATTGCCCCCGACATGCTGATATGCGTTGTAGCGAGGGCCGGGAGCGAGGAACCCATAGTCAGGGCAGGCCCGCTCCGCGACCTGATGGAGGAGGACTTCGGCCCGCCGCCCCATTCGCTGGTCATTCCGGGACCGCTGCACTTCATGGAGGAGGAGGCGCTTCGGGTTCTCGCGGGG
>MTNG01000042.1 GCA_002011395.1 Candidatus Aciduliprofundum sp. JdFR-45 | reverse complement strand
CGGCGCCGAGGGCGGACGTTCTCATAGTTGACGACGATGCCTTTGGCTCTCAGTGGGAGCAATACCTGATCGGCGATCTGCAGGCCAAGGGATGGACATACAGCCTGTGGGATTACGGTTCTCAGGGGAGGCCCACGTCCGCCGATATGTTACAGTACAAGGCGGTGGTATGGGACACCGCAGATGGCTATCCCCCGTTGGACGACAACGACGTGCTGGAACTTGAAACGTTCCTTGACAACGGTGGAAGACTGATGATGATAGGGCAAGACATCGGATGGGCTGCATATGATACCACAAATTCGCCTTGGGCATCAACTACGGTGCAGAATTTCATAGAAAATTATCTGCATGCAACATATAATGCCGACTCTGTGGGTAATGCACCTATAAACATAACTGGTGCAGCTGGCGACCCCGTAGGCAACGGTATTGCAGATGATCTCGTGGACAACCTCGGTGGCTTCTATCCAGAGGACATAACGAATAATGGTGGCGTTGTGGCAGTAAGTTACAACACCGCCCCTGCGAAGGATGCAGTGATACGGTTTGACGGGACAACGGGTGCAGGCAACAACAGGACCGTGTACGTGCCATTCGCTTACCAGGACTTCCAGAGCCCATCCCAGAGAAAGAACCTTGCTCATCAGAGCGTTCTCTGGCTCATAGGCACCAGCGCGCCGCCCACCGGTGCAGTTGTCTATCCCAACGGCGGTGAGACCCTCAGCGGCACGGTGACCATTCAGTGGAACGCGGCGGACGACGTGGCGGTGTCGCACACGGATGTGTACTACAGCCCCGACGGCGGCCTCACGTGGTACTACCTTGGCACAACGACGGGAACCACTCTTTCGTGGGACACCACGACGGTCTCCAACGGCAACGACTACCTCATACGCATAGTGGTCTACGACACCGACGGACTGCACATACTGGATGCGTCTGACAGCACGTTCACGGTGGACAACGGGGTAATACCTGAGTTCAGCGATGCGTTCGCGGCAGTGCTCCTTCTGGGACTGCTCTTCCTCCTTGTCAGGAGGAACCTCTAAACCTTTTTATTCTTTTGTCTCTTCCCTTTTTTTGATGCTGTCTGATATCGTCAAAAGGGTTGAGGGGAAGGGGCTGCCTCTGTACATATTCACCGCCGAGATACTGCTGGTCGGGGCGGTGAGGATAATCTCCGAGGTTGAACTCTTCAACTATGATTACGCACTCATAAGTTATATGCACGCGATAATATACTATTTTTATATAACAGCGTTTATAGTTCTCGTTGTCAAGCTGACAACGGACGAGTCCATAAAAAAGATAATGAGAGCATTTTCTTGGTTTATACCGATTCATTTGCTCCTCCCCTTTCTGGACAGGTATGTGTTCGGGAGGACCGTGGGGACGCAGTACCCCGATGCGAATTCGTGGGCACAGATCGCATTGTCGTTCTTTGAGAGCAATCCCTCTGTGGCCCACAGGGGGCATCAGGTGATATTTCTGATAATACTTTCTCTGCTTTTCCTGTACATTTTCCAGAAGTTGAGGGATGGGGTGGGATTCAGCGCCGTCAGAGCGACGTTTATATCCTTCCTGACGGTGCTTTTCATCCACATCGGTATCATAGCCCTCAGCACTCCAGACCTGTGGCCCACATACCGTTTTCTCTACGCCTTTGATAGGGCGTTGCCCTTCTACGGACACTGGTGTCTGTTCGTTCACTACGTATCGTTCTCTTTCATCTTCTGGGCGTTAGCGTTTCTGCTTGAGGGTGGAAGGCGGACAATAAAAATAATTGCCGATATATCTTTTCCCAGGGCACTGCACTTTATCCTCATGGCCCTCCTCGGTTTGAAGATGTCGGGCCACGCGCTGGCATGGGAGATGCCCTACAGGGTGGACGTTCTGTCGTCCTTTATAGCGTTGCTGGCCATTGCCCTTGGATGGTCATTCGTCGTGGGCATAAACAACTACTACGACGCGGAGCACGATGCGAGGACGAACCCGCACAGGGGTATTCCGCGGGGTGAATACGCACCCGCCTCCCTGCTGGACTTCTCCCTGACGTGCCTCGTCCTCGGCGCGTTTATTGTGCTTGCCGTCGGACTCATACCGTTCGTGCTATACATCGCATTTGTCTCCCTCGGCTTCGCCTACTCGTATCCCCCGCTCAGAGTCAGGGAGATGGGGCTGAAAAACGCCGTCATAGGTCTGGGCTCTGCCCTGTGCTTTGCCATCGGGTACTTTGCCTATGCCCATGCCCCTTCACCGCGCGGCGATTTTCTCGCGCTTTTCCTTCTCATAACCGCGATATTCGCCCTCGGGAGCACCGTGAATGACCTGAAGGACATGGAGGCGGATAAGTCTCGGGGAATAAAGACCGTGTTTACCGTCTTCGGGAGAAAGAGGGGCAAGGCGGTGGCGTCGGCGATGATATTCGTTGCCTTTATGCTTCCCTCGCTTGTAATCCCAGCTTACATGCATATCTTTCTGATACCCGCCTCGGTGGGAGCCCTCGGGATGTGGTTTGAGAGGCGCGTCTTGGTTTACCTATCCTACTTCGCGGAGTATGGCCTGATATTCTCCCTTCTCTGAGAGGGAAAGGTTTATCCTCACGAGGCGGATTCCGCGGTATGGCGGATATCCTCGTTCTCGGTGCGGGGCACGTCGGAAGGCTCATAGCGCGCGATATCAGCCGGGAACACGATGTGTGCGTTGTGGATGCGAGCGAGGAGCGTCTGGCATCCGTGGAGGATTTCGCCCGGACATCGGTTCTGGACGCCCGCGACGGTGAGGCGCTCCGGAAGGAGATCCGCACCTATGACATCGCCGTGAGCGCGCTTCCCGGGTGGCTCGGCTTCCGCGCTGTGAGGGCGGCGATAGATGCAGGGGTGAGCATGGTTGACATATCCTTCATGCCGGAGGACCCGCTCTCCCTCCACGAGAACGCGGTGCGCGCAGGAGTCACGGTTATACCAGATGCCGGCGTGGCCCCCGGGCTGAGCAACGTGCTCATGGGGAGGATATTCTCCGTCCTCGGCCCGCTTGACCATGGCCTCATACGCGTGGGCGGGCTGCCTGAGGAAGTAAAGCCGCCGCTGTTCCACGCGGCCCTGTGGTCCCCTGCCGACCTCATGGAGGAGTACACCCGCCCTGCGCGTGTCGTCATGAACGGTGAAATTGTGGAGGTGGACCCCCTCGGGGAGATTTTTCCGCTGGAGATTCCAGGCCTTGGCCCGCTGGAGGAGTTCAGGAGCGACGGCCTGAGGACGCTGCTGCATACCGTGAGAGCGCAGAATCTGGAGGAGAGGACCATACGGTACAGGGGCCACCTGGAGAGGATGCGGATTCTCAGGGACATGGGCTTTCTGGAGAGGGAGCACGTGGAACACACCCTGAACGTGCTCGCGCCACACCTCAGGCGCGGGGCGGAGAGGGACCTTCTGGTCATGGAGGTCATCGGACGGCGCGGGGACCAGGAGATGCAGTACTTCCTCCTGGACCGTCATTCGGGGGGCGTCACGGCCATGGCGCGCACGACGGGGTACACAGCCACCGCAGTCGCACGGTGGCTTCTGAGAGGGAATGTGGACACAGGCGTCGTCCCGCCGGAGCGTCTGGGCATGGACGAGAACGCATACCGCTTCATGCTGGACGAACTCTCTCGTCGTAACGTACGCGTGGAGGAGCGAATCAAAATTTAAATACGTATCCGCTTATATCCACTGGATTTGAGATGAGGATATTCATAGGAGTTGCCTGGCCCTATGCGAACGGTGTGGTGCACCTGGGACACATAGCGGGCGCCATACTTCCCGCGGACATCTTCGCGAGGTTTCACCGCATGCTCGGCAACGAGGTTCTCATGGTCTCCGGCAGCGATGAGCATGGCACGCCGATTACAATCACCGCGGAGAAGGAGGGGGTGAGCCCGCAGGAGATCGTGGACAGGTACCACCGCATAAACTCGGAGATATTTGAGCGCCTGGGCATCACCTTTGACCTCTACTTCCGCACGAGCCACCCCCGCCACCACGAGGTCGTGAGGGAGATGTTTCTCCGCCTGCTGGAAAAGGGCTATCTCTACGAGAAAGTGACGCTCGGCACGTACTGCCCGCGTTGCGACCGCTTCCTGCCGGACCGCTACGTGGAGGGCGAATGCCCGCACTGCGGCAACCCGTCCGCCAGAGGAGATCAATGCGACTCCTGCGGAAAGACACTGGACCCGACGGACCTCATAGAGCCGCGGTGCAAGGTGTGTGGTTCGCCCGCATCATTCCGCGAGACGAAGCACTTCTTCTTCCGCCTCTCCGCGTTTGAGGAGCGCCTGAGGGAATGGCTCGG
>MTNG01000010.1 GCA_002011395.1 Candidatus Aciduliprofundum sp. JdFR-45 | reverse complement strand
CAACGGTAACGGCATAATCAACGGGAACGGCAGGAGGAGGAACGGAGATATAGAGGGCAGTTCTTCAAAGAGATTCCTCTGGTGGTTTACAATCTTTATCGTTCTGGTACTGGCTTTCGGTGGTGTGGCGGTTATGAACCCACCTGTGCCACCAGTAATACCCGATGGCGATCTATCTGAATGGAAGGGGACCCGCGGTATTGTGGATATGTATACTGTTGATGATGCTACTGTAGATATCGTGGAGTATAGTGTGAGACAGATAAGCAGGGGAATGACTACGTATCTTGCGGGATATGTAAAATTCAGAGGCGCTTTCACCTCCAAAGAGGGAAATAATCTCTATCTCTTCATCTCAACAGGGACGGCTCCTGCGTATAAGGGTATACCGGGAATTGCCTCTAACTACGTGTTGAAAATCTCTGTGACAGAAAATACTACATATGGCACCCTATTGAAATATTTCGGTGATGAATATATATGGGAGTGGTCTTATGAGTCATCTGCAAGTGTGGGCGCTTCAGGTAATACTATTGAATTCTCAATCCCATTTGAATACGAAGTGATAAAATGTGTGTACGCCTCTGTTTCTCTAGATGGTAATATGGACATTACCCCTGTGTTCATCTATGACAAAATGCCAATCCTAATAATGCAAACCCCGTACCCGGACAGAAACGAGATGAATATAGATATATATGCTGGAGGAGACGTCACACTTACCTCACTTGTACTGTCTGTCACCGGAAATGCAACAATAGAGACGAACATCGGCACCTATGATACACTTAACAATATTCTTATGTTGTATAGAAGTTTATCTGCCGGAGAAGTGCTAAACATACGCCTTACAATTGATGGAACAGGTTTCACCAGAATCAGCGTGGCAGATGTTGAGACCGATGGAATAGCGACCATCAGAGGTAGAGATTATTCAAAATATTACGGTATAATAGACCACATAGAGATAGATGGCGCATTTGAGGATTGGGCAAGTGTGTCCAAAGAACAGGACCCTGCAGGAGACGTGGAGAATCCCAACATTGATATAGTGGAGCATTCTGCGGTGAATCAGAACAATCACACCTATTTCTATATAAGAGTTGTTGGTGAGGCGCTTGAAGGCTCTTCTGTCCCAGCATTCATTTCAAAAGAAGGGCCTCCTATAGAAAGAGTGACAAGAGTAACATACGACTTTATACGTATCTACTATAAAGAGGGCACAGAAAGCCATTACATAGAAATACGAGGGATAAATGGGCAGATAATAGGCACATACATAGATGGCCAGCCCACCAGCGCCGTCACCGCTGCAACGGGCGTGGGGGAAATTGAAATCGGGACGACTCTGAACATCGCTCCAAACTCCACATATCGCATAGTTATGACCGACTGGAATGGGCTATCAGATTCCACATCGGGCGAAGTGCAGAGCATTTCCTCCACCGGCTACAGGAACACAGGAGAGGTCGTGCCGGTGCCTGAACTCCAGTATGCGGTTATAATTCCAATCGCACTGATCATGGTGCTCGTATTCAGAAGGAGGGATGCCCAATGAGGCCAGAGGAAGGACACAGAGATCTCCTGGATGAACTGGAAGAACTTGAGGACATCGTCTCCGAGGGCGAAATCACAGGCAAAGAGTTCGAGGAACTGGAAGGTCTGATAGAGGAAGAGGAGGTCACCGTGGAAGAGACACCGCCGGTGGAGGAGGAGAGCGTCCCGGCGGTCGAGGAAGAGGTGCGGGTGGAGGAAGAGGAGGTTCCTGAAGAGGCAGAGGAAATACCAGAAGAAGAGGCTCCTGAGGAAGAGAAAGAGGAGATTCCTGCGCTGCCAGAGAAGATCGTGGTACATCGCCCCAAGAGGTGGATGGCTGTCGCAGGGGCAGCGATGATGGCCGTCGGCTTTGCGATTTACGGGTACGCCTACTACCTGCGTCTCGTGGAGAAGATGAGAATACTCTACTACTCCGGATGGATCGCGCTGGGAGGCGCCGCCCTCATAGCCCTCTCAATGGAGCTCATATGGAGAGGCATGAGGGGACGCTGAGTCAGTCGATGATATCCAGCGCATCCTCTATTCTATTTATCTCTATAGGAGTGCACTTCTCACCGGCAACTGCACCCCGGGAATTGGCCACAACCGACGCCCCTATGTATATGCTCCCGTAGTTGGCTGTGCTTATGTAAACCGGCACCCCAAAGAGGTCTTTGAGGCAATCCATCTCAGCCTCCTCAACCTGGGGGTGTACAACCATTCCCTTGTTCGTAACAACCGCAGCCGAACCCACTGTCTTTATTCCGCCTATGTCACCCCGGACCACTTCAACGTCCAGTACATCCTCTATCTCCCTCACGGACCTACGGGACATATCCGGATGCACCATAGCCGCTTTATCGTTTGCAAGTATATCGTTCCCGGCGGCGTTTATGACGTCGTCCAGTATGAGTATGTTCATACGGTCCTTCAGAAAAGAAACCTCCTCCATGTCCGCAAACTCCGTGAGAACAATGCCACGGGAGTTCATGGTCACAAGGCTCCCTATGAGAGGAGAGCCCGCTATGAGTAGAGTGTGCACCTCCACCCCAAGTGTATCGGAAAATATGTGTATGGTCGTTTTATCAACTCCCACAGGCAGCAGGCAGATGCTGTCGTTGCACGCGGCGTAAACGCCCACGAAAGGGCTCCCGTCTATGCTCGCGGTGCGTATCATTATTCCTCTGCGAGCAGAACTTCAGCCACGTTGTCGGCCTCCCACTTGAGAACCCTCACCTTGATTCTCCGGGGGGGCTTCTGTATACCTCTCCTCCAGACGGCCTCGTTCACAAGTGTGTCTATGATCACGTTCTCCATAGGCACCTTCATATGTCTGGAGACGAACCTGCGTATGAGATATATTCCGTACTTGGCCCGCTGTGTCCGGGGCCTTTCCCACGCTTTGCGGAGCGGGATTGTGTAAACCCTCTCTACATCGGCCATACGATCACCTCACACCTTCAGGCGCGTTCTTCTCCAGTGCCTCCTCTTGGGGTGCCACATGAAGTTCCTGTTCGTCCTCATTATCACCCAGGCGGGAACCCTGCGGTTCTGCCTGACCCTTTTCATCAAACGCATCTTCCGGGCCACATGCTTGTTTCTAGCCATTCTCATCGCCTCTCTATTCTGATTTCCCTCTTTCGCGAGGACATACGGGCGAGTATCGCCTTAAGTTCCTCGTCCGTTATCTTTCTACCAGCCAGCCGTCCCATCTGAGCCAGATATATGAGCTGATTCTCTATCGCCACCGCGAGCTGGGGATGGGCCATCTTCACCCTGGCGAGGCGCTCCCGTGCCTCTGGGGTGAGTATCTGCCGCAGTATGGCCTGCCTCTGTGCCTCCTCCTGAGCCCTCCGCCTCTCCTCATCCTCGGCAGCGGCCTGCTGCCTCATTAACTCCTGTAGCTTTCGCCTTTTTATCTCCTCCAGTTCTCTGTCCTCCTCCATCATGGCCACTTCACTCAACGTACTTCTTCATCTCGGGCATTTCCTGGATCAGGACATCCATTACCTCCTTCGCGGTGTTGTCCATAAAGGACCTTCCTTTGGACGTGACCACCCTGCCCTCCTTGGTGCTCTCAACCAATCCCAGCGATTCCAGCTGCTGGAGGCACTTCCTGACTATACACCTGCTCCCCTTCGCAGGGTGATATCTCTCCGAGCCCCTGTCCACCTTCCCGCCATACTCCGCCGCCAGGCGCGACGTGCCTATGGGGCCCTTTATGTAGACCTTCCGCAGCACCGACGCGAGGCGGGTGTACCACCAGTCCTCCTGCTCCGGCGCCCTCTCCTTGTGGATGCCCGTGGTCACCCAGCCGGCCCACTCGGGGGGCTCCACTCCCATCTCCTTCAGTTTCTCCGCAAGCCGCGCGATCAACCCGTCGGCAGGAACGTCGTATGCTGTGACCATACCTTACATCCTCCTGAAGCGTGGTTGAACCCTATATCCTTGGGATATAAGATTATTTCGTTAGGCGCATTGAAAGGGCGTATATAAACGTTTTCTATGCCGTATCAAGTATACCTGACATCTTCACCCCAGCCTTCTAATCTCACCCCACCGACCTTCCAGGATGATCCGGGCCACCTTCTCGCATCCCTCTCTCACCGGGGGCGTGAGATCTTCCCCGAGGTCTGTTCTCGCCGGCTCAATCCCTATGAAGAGGACCTCCTTTCCCCCAAGATACCCAACAAGCACGCTGAAGGGCACGGAGTGCGTCTGCACAATCCCATCCACGTCCGCCGGGTCCACAAGCGCGAACTCGCCCGGCTCCAGCCCCATCCGGGCCGCATCCACGAATATCAGGG
>MTNG01000055.1 GCA_002011395.1 Candidatus Aciduliprofundum sp. JdFR-45 | reverse complement strand
TTGTCGCATAAATAATTTGATGGTTTATTGAGTCAACCAACATGCTAAACCGAATATCGATGAACCAGTGATGAGATATACGTCTTGGTGAATTATGTGACAAAGCACCTCTAAACGAACATTTTAAATATATTACCTACATATCAACATAACCGCAAGAAGGAGGTGAAAAGGGCGAGAGTTTGCAAGATGTTCAAGGGATGTGGTTTCGTTGTTAGCAAATTTATTCTCTGGGATTCGAAGGGGCGATACTGCTGAATGACCACGTACCGCCCCCGGCTATTCCGGTTCAAAAAGTAAATCTAGGGCGTGATGCCACCGCGAATTATGTCCAGGAGTGTCGCCATCGTTTCATAGAAAGGTTGAAGTTCCTCTTTGCTGAGGCTGCGAAAGCGGTGTTTGAGAGGAGGGATATTGACCTTCTGTCCCTTGGTCTAAAAGCGTATGATGAGTTTTTCTGTTGCCTGAAGGGGGGTACAAACATCCACAGAGAAGACATTGCCTCCCTTATAGAATGGCAAATGAGAATCCAGAGGAGGATGTATCATTGTGTTTGCTCTCTCGTTCACTCTGTGGATCTGGAAGTGGAAGTCCTCCCGGGGAAATATCTGGAAATTCTGTCTGTCCATCTGGTTCCAGGCTGTGTCGTCAGAGCGAGAGAGCTCTCGCTCTACATACTTCCGCTAATCAATGCTGAGATTAAAAAGCAAAAGCTCCCAGAGCTCATACTGGTTAGTGGAGGAGTTGTTATGTTCGCCGATGAAGTTCCTGATAGTGATTTCTTGGAGGGGCTGGAACAATTTTTCGGTCGACTTGAGCGCATTGATTCACTCCCGCGCGCTGTCTGGGGTTCAGGTTTCATTGTAGTGGAGGGTGACTTAACGGAAGCCGAGATGCTTCCCCTCCTACGTACATGCAGGAAAGAGGCAGTATTGTGTATGCATCAGGACAGTGTGTGTATTTATGCGGGTCCGGATGCTGAGCCGCCTGGAGTTTTAATGGATATAGGTAAGTGGTGAACAAATATGCACGATGTAAATGTAAAAAGGGTTGAAAAGGTAGTGCAGGACGCACTTATGGATCTGGAAAGTGGAAGCGGACATATGGCATCATATTACATAGTCCCCAGTACCTTTGAGGTTACTAAAGTCGAAAAACTTCCTGGTGGTCTAGTGAAGTATCATTTCAGGGCGAAGGTGTTCTACGAATCAGAGTTCACAGTATACGGTGAGAACGATATGCCCGAACAGGATATGGAGGGTACAGTGGTGCTGGATGCTGAATACAGATGCGTAGAACCCATAAAGTACCGGGTTAAAATGCCCCCACTGGACCCTGAGACGCTTTTATGGCCCTAAGGTATGTCCAGCATGACACGTCTCTGGTTCAGCGGTGATGCATTTCCGTGCATGGTTCAACGAAGGTTTTAAATACTATCTTTGTGATTGTGAGTTTGCTCTGAAAGGTGGTGGAAGGAGATGAGAAAAGCGAAACTCTACTGGCTGTTTGTGGCCATAGTGATGGGACTGTTGCTGTTCAGCGCATTCTATACAGCGCCTCAGGCGGGCGTGAGCTCTGGCGAGGCCCTCTACACCATATACGGCGATAGCCCGGCGTTGCGCGATGCGGTGAAAGCCAACGGTGGGAGGATAGTGGAGGACTACGGGAGTTACTTCCTGGCGGTGTTACCACGGGTATCCGCAGAGCGCCTCGCGAACTACGGGATAAAGGCGGAGAACTGCGACTGGATGAACGAGGTCGGCGTGCCGAACTATCCGTTCAACGCGAGGGATGGTCAGGTGAACGTTCCTGAGAATCTCAGAAACGAGGACACGCACCTGTACATAGTCAAATTCCACGGGCCTCCGAAGAGTGCGTGGATAAACGAGGTGCAGAAATACGGCGAGGTTATTGGTTATGTGCCTCACAATGCCCTGGTTCTGAAATCGGACACCGACGTGAGCGGGATGCTCTCCTCGTATCCCTTCATAAACTACGTCGGCAAGTATTACGCCGCATACAAGGTGGACGAGAGAATACTTCAGAACCCGGGAGAGTACGAGGTCAAGATAGTTCTGACCAAGGACACCAGCCCGATATTCCTGGCGAGGCGGTTGCAGAGAATGGGCTTTGAGGCGAAGTGGCTGGAGGGCCCCTTCAACAACTATGTGAAGGCGACGCTTCCGTACTCCATGATAACCACCATAGCCAAGATGGATGGAGTGATCTACGTTGAGAAGTACGAGAAGATGAGGTTGATGAATGACATAGCGCATGCCATACTTCAGGATGCCAGCACAACAACAAGTGTGCATACCGTGTGGGACCAGGGTCTATATGGAGATGGGCAGATAATAGGCGAGGCGGACACGGGCATAGATTACGACCATACGATGTTCCGGGATTCAACAGCGCCCAAATTTGACGACCCTAAGCTCTACAGTTTGAGCAATCTTCCCCCGCCGGATACGACGCACAGGAAGATAGTGCACTACTGGACGTTTGTGGACGATTATGATCTTGCCTCTTCCGGTCATGGTACCCACGTGGCGGGCAGCATCGCCGGCAACGCGACGCCTTACAGTTCTGCCGATGCGACTTACAACGGTCAGGCACCAAGCGCAAAGCTGAGCTTCGTGGACATAGGCGGTTCAGGAGACTCTCTGAGCACCCCTGAAGACCTAAACTATCTGTTCGCTTGGCATTACAACGACGGCGCTTTCATCGCGAGCAATTCTTGGGGCAGTTCCTACAACGGTTATTCCACCACTGCGATGAACGTTGACCAGTTCATGTGGAGCCACCCTGATTTTCTGATACTCTTTGCCAACGGCAACGATGGTCCGAATACGAACACCGTCGGAAGCCCCGCGACGGCGAAGAACTGCATAAGCGTGGGTGCGCTCGGTGACGACTCTGGATGGGGTTCCGAAACCCTTAATGACATAGCGAGTTTCTCCTCCCGCGGACCCACGGCGGACGGCCGTCTGAAGCCGACGATAGTTTCGCCGGGCGTGGCCATTGACTCCGCCGACAGCGATGGCGACCCAACGACGAACAACGGCGGCACGACGAGCATGCAGGGAACGTCCATGGCGACTCCCAACGCAGCCGGGGCAATAGCGCTCATACGGCAGTACTTCACAGACGGCTACTACCCGATGGGAACGTCCGGCACGGGTATTTCCATAACGCCTTCCGGCGCCCTGCTGAAGGCCATGGCCATAAACAGCGCCGACCAGGCCACTGGTACTGGCGCCGCCAACAACCCGTACAACGGCATGACCTTCCCCAACAACGACCAGGGTTATGGGCGTCTTCATTTGCAAAACGCGCTTTACTTCTCAGGCGATACGAGAAAACTGGTCTTCTGGGACAACGGGCTGGACACGAGCAGGGGGATAGCGACCGGCGAGACATGGGAGAGGAAGATATACGTTAGTTCCTCCACGGAGGACCTGAAGGTCACCCTCGTGTGGACCGACTATCCCGCACTGCCGGCGGCGAACCCCGCCCTCATAAACGACCTTGACCTGGTGGTGATCGCCCCCGATGGCACCGAGTACCACGGAAACGTGTTCAGCGGAACGACCATAGGTTCGGTTTACTCCACGGCGAACCCGACCTCCTATGACCGTCTCAACCCGGAGGAACTGGTGTGGGTGAGCTCCCCTGCGGTTGGCACGTGGACCATAAGGGTTGTTGGATACAGCGTATCCGTCGCACAGCCCTTCGCCGTTGTGGCAACCGGTGGCATAGACACGACCGTTGGGAGCATAGAGTTTGACCACAACATATATGGTGATTCGGAGATCGCCACGATAACGGTTTACGACACGGATGCCACCGGTTCCGTCACGGTCACGGTGACTTCAACGCTGACGGCGGACTCCGAGACGGTCACCCTGAATCAGATAGCCACGGGCGTGTTCCGGGGTACCATACAGCTAACGCCCACGGATGCCGCCGGGCAGCTCTACGTGCTGGACGGTGATACAATAAGGGCGACTTATGGCAGCGCAGAGGCGACGGCCCTTGTGGACGCGAGGTATCCGACGATTTCCAACATACGGGTAGATGCGCTGGACACAACCGCCACCGTTTACTGGGACACAGACGAGCCAACGAACTACACGTTCAACTACGGCCTGACAACGTCCTTGGGAACACTCATCAAAAATCCGACCGATTTCATAAACGCCACGCATTCTGTGAAACTCACAGGTCTGCAGCCCAACACGACGTACCACTTCCAGATAACGGCGTGGGACCGCGTCGGCCACATGGTGCAGACGGCCGTGCTGAACTTCACCACGGCGCCGAGGGCGGACGTTCTCATAGTTGACGACGATGCCTTTGGCTCTCAGTGGGAGCAATA
>MTNG01000005.1 GCA_002011395.1 Candidatus Aciduliprofundum sp. JdFR-45 | reverse complement strand
GAGGCGGGCCTGCGGAAGGTGATCATCCCCGCCGCGAACCTGGAGGACGTGGTGCTCTCGGAGGACAAAGAAGGTAAAATAGAGATCGTCCCGGTTGAGACGATAGTGGATGTGCTCAGGCACTCGCTGAAGGACTGCCCGGAGAAGGAACCGCTTCTGTCCCGGCTGGAGAGGATAGTGAGCACCTATGAGGAGTGATGTTACCATCTTCGGGGCCACGGGCCGTGGAAGCGAAGTTCTTCCCCGTCTACCCCTGCCCGACACCTGCGTCTGCGATGCGATGGCGGTGGCATGCCCGGAACATCTTCTATCCGCCGCGCTTCACGCCCTCCGGGCCCTGAGGCGTGGGAAAGCGATATCCCGTACCTTTTCAACGGAGGTAATGCTCTATCTGGTGGGCACGCGCCAGATAAAGGTTGCCATGGAGCGGGCAGGGGTAAAGGAGGGGACGAAAACCTTCGGAATAGCCACTCTTCTACCCGTGGAGGATGTGCTCTCGACGCTGCCCGTGACCAGGAATGACTCCGTCCTTCTATGGAGCGATGAAAAGGGAAAGAGGGTGGGAGTGGGGCAGTGTGAGGAGGCGCTGGAACTCGTGGCCTCCCTTGAACTGCGCCGTTAGAGGTCCTGGAACCTGCCCCTTATCTTCTCCATGACCTTAGGGAGCGTGGTGTACTCCATGTCCTCCAAGGGCAGGCGGTGCGGTTCAAACGGCCCGTGCCTCCTCATGTAGTTCGCTATCTCCAGCGCCTTCCTCCGCGCTTCATCAAACGCGGCATCTGCGAAGAGGTCCACCGGCCCGACGAGCCGACCCCTCGCCAGCTGGAATCCGAGGGCGACGACGCGCGGAGGCCCGTCAAATCTGGTGCACTTCGCGTCCTTCACGCCCACGGGCATTATGGGGCCGTTGTGCGACCCCCTCATCCACCCTGAGACGAGGTGCGGGAAGGCGAAGGGCTCCAGAACCTCGCCCAGCGCCGGTAGGCCGCCCTGCGCCCTCACGAGGGCCACGGGGTCGTCCTTGCCAACGTACTCGCCCGCGATCTGGTAGAGCTTCTCGGTGCTGACAACCGCCACGGGCTCGTCCGCCGGTATCTTCGGGTGTTTCTCCGACGGATACACCCTCTTTATGACGAACCGGCTCTTCGCCCCTATGAGGGCAAGTATCTCGTAGAGCTCCTCGGGGGTCTTCATAATGACTTTCTTGTGCTCCATTATGTCCCATATCTCAAACCTGAAACCGTCGCTCATGTTGGGGTCTATGACAAGCCCGGCGGTGTTGAACGGGTCGGCGAACATGCGGAATATGGGCAGGTTGAAGGCGCCTGGCTCGGTCTTGTCCATCATGAACGCCACGATGGGCTCGCTCTTCCTCTCCTCTATCTCCATCTCCGCGATTCCGGGCCCCATGCCCCTTATGTTGCCGGAGAACGCGTCCTTCAGCAGGTCCTGACCGGCACCGTAGAGCTTGAGGTCCTTCGCCACCTCCGTCGCCTTCGTGAACGCATCCCAAGCCAGGGCGTGAATCTCCTCACTGTCCACGCCCTTCGTGTGCGTCATTATCAGCTGCAGGTCGTCTCCGACGCCCGTCACGTGGTAATCCTTAAGGAGCCCGCTCTCCACGGCGTGGAGAAGCACTTCCTCTGCTCTCTCTATCAGCCGGGGATGCACCGTGGCGTGGCCCGGATACCCCCCAACATCCGCCTTTATCAGCGAAATCGTCACCTTCATAACGCCCACCGCGGGGCGGATTGGACGGGGGAGATATAAAGATTTGGATGTGCCACTCAGCCCGCCCGTCTCGCATCACGCATCAGCCAAGGCTGAACTCATCATCGTGGCGCATGCGTATTCGTTGGGAGGACATAAAAGTTTGGTAGCGGGGGGTGGATTTGAACCACCGACCTCCGGGTCTCTCCCCGCGTCGGCGGGTTTCGCCCGCTCGCGCGGATATGAGCCCGGCGGGATTTCCTGGCTACCCCACCCCGCTATGCCGCGTCAGAGCACTTCACCCTAATGAGCGGGTCATATTAAAATTTGTCGTCTCTTTGAAAACTCGGGGGTTTCTGGCAGGGAGTTGAAAATCACCGTCCGTTCAGGGCGCCGAATTCTTCGCAGGGCGTTCCAGAAAGGTTTAATAGGAGAACGCTCCATTTACTATTTCAGTGGTGGCTATGCTGTTCCATGCTGTTCCCGGAATGGAAAAGGTGTTCAGGACGGATGTGAAAAAGCCGAAGGTTGTGCTGATAACCGGTCCGCCCGGAGCGATGAAGACGACCTTCTGCTACACCGTTATGACGTACTATCTCAAAAAGAGCGGGGAGTTCGGTCTGTACACGACCCTGGAGGAGAGCGTGGAGAGCCACCTGGCCAACATGGAGAGCCTGGGATTCCACCTGACAAAGAACCTCCAGATTTCCGACATAAGCGACCTGAGGGAGCTGGACATGCTCCTGGAGGAGGAAGAGGAGGTGGATTATCTGCAACTTCTGGAGAAGATGCTCGCCACCTTCAAGAACCAGATGGGCGACAAGTTCTCCTTCTTCGCCCTGGACTCCCTCGGAGCCCTCTATTCCATAATGGAGGATGCCAAGAACATGAGGAAGAGGATGTTCTACTTCTTCCGCACTCTCCGGAGTTATAATCTCTACTCCTTCGTGGTGATGGAGAGGAGTTTAAGCGGGGAGAGCCACCTTCTGGGCAACGAGGGCTTCCTCGCAGACGGCATAATACATCTCGGCATAGACAGGTCCCGTGGGAAACTCGTTCGCTACTTCCAGGTTGAGAAGATGAGGACCTCAGACCACAGCATGGAGAAGATCGCCTTTGAGTTCAGGAACGGTCAGATGAAGATTCTGGGGCCGCTGTTTGAGTGAGAAACGTTTTTCTCCCATCAGTCCCATCCACCCGCAGGTGGTGCGCTTGAAGGACATAGAGGATATGCTCAGGGAGATGGGCCTCGCGTCATGGGAGGAGCTCTTTTCCGACGTCCCGAAGGAACTGTGGGTTGAGCGCCTGGACCTACCGGACGGCGTGTCCGAATGGGAACTTCTGAGAGAGGTCAGGGAGGTTTTGAGCAAAAATAGGGACGCGACGAGGATGCCCATTTTCCTGGGCGCAGGCGTTTACGTTCATTACATCCCATCCGCGGTGTTCGCCATCGCCTCGCGCTCCGAGTTCTACACCTCGTACACCCCCTACCAGGCGGAGATAACGCAGGGGATGCTCCAGGTCCTCTTCGAGTACCAGAGCGTCATGGCCGAACTCACGGGGATGGAGGTCGCGAACTCCTCCATGTACGACGCCTCCACGGCGCTGGGCGAGGCGGCCAGAATGGCCCACGCGGTCACGGGGAAGAGGGAGATTCTGGTGCCCGAGGCCATGCTGTGGGAGAAGAGGAGCGTGCTCCAGAACTACGTGAAGGGCATCGGGATGAAGGTGAGGTCATACCCGCACGACCCGAAGACGGGCATGGCCGATCTGGACGCCGTTGCGGAGATGATCGGCGAGGACACCGCCGCCATATACGGAGAGGTGCCGAACTTCTTCGGCGTGATAGATGAGAACGTGATGAGGTTCGGGGAGATGAAGGGTCGTGCTCTTTTCATAGCCGGCGTGAACCCCGTATCGCTGGGTGTCATAAAGCCGCCGGGTGAATACGGCGCGGATATAGTCGTTGGGGAGGGGCAGGTGCTCGGAAACCCGCCGGGCTTCGGCGGTCCCCTGCTGGGCGTCTTTGCCACGCGGAAGAAGTACGTGAGGAGGATGCCCGGCCGGCTGATAGGCGCGACGGTGGACAAAAGCGGGAGGAGGGCGTTCGTGATGACCCTCCAGACGCGCGAGCAGCACATACGGCGGGGCAAGGCGACGAGCAACATCTGCTCCAACGAGGCGCTCTGCGCCCTGATGACCGTGGCCTACGTCGCCCTCCTGGGCAGAAGCGGTCTGAGGCGGCTGGGAGAGATAAACATGGCGAACGCCCAGCGCGTTATGAAGGCGCTGTCCTCCCTCCCCGGTTTCCGCGCGCCTCACTTCCAGGCCCATCACTTCAACGAGTTCGTGGTTGACCTCCCGATCCCCGCGAGGGAGATAAACGAGCATCTCCTGAAGAGGGGGATACAGGGCGGCCTGCCGCTGGACGGGTGCCACGGTCTCGGGAACAGCATGCTCATGGCGGTGACCGAGGTCATAACGGAGGCGGACGTGGAGGCGCTTATATCCGCGCTGCAGGAGGTGGTCTGAATGTACAGGCAGGCGAGGTACGACGAGCCGCTCCTCGCGGAGATGGACGGCAGGAGGACCCTGAGGCTGCCCAACGAGGACCTGGAGGCGCCGCCCATACCCGAGGGGCTGGCGAGGAGGGAGCTTCGGATACCCGACCTGGAGGAGTG
>MTNG01000053.1 GCA_002011395.1 Candidatus Aciduliprofundum sp. JdFR-45 | reverse complement strand
GACAGCGTGCCCCACATCGCCCCTCACCTTTTCAGGTTTCCTGGCGACCTTCCTCTCCACGGCCGCCCTCATGCTCCTCAGCATCTCCTCCTTGATGTATCTGCTACCATTCTTCAGGGCTATGCTCTTCAGTTGCGATAGCGTGATTCCCGATTCAATGGCCACCTCAAGCGCGGAGGGATGTATGAGAAAACCCTCTCTCAGCAACTCGCGCAGATAATCCTCTCTGTCCACGGCCATGGTTAGGCGGGAATGGTTGATAAACGTTTTCCATGCGAAACAGCCACGAGTCTCACACCGTAACTGAGTAAAGCTGAAAGCATCAGGAAGTAAAACAGAGGTGCCACGTTCAGCACGAGGACCGCTCCTTTCATATACACATGGATCTCACCCCAGTTGAGCATCTCCCCCAGCCAGAGAACCATTATGCCCAGAGAAAGCGCTCCGATTGCGGGGTTGCCCGTGGCCGCGTGGAAGCCGCGGGTGACGGCAAGCAGCACCGCGAGGAGCGTGGCCGTGGCGTATATGCTGAGGGATTCATAGCCGTAGAGCAGCCAGAGCATCACACTGAGCATGTGGGGAATCACAAGGCAGACGAAGAATGTTGCTACCGCAGCCTTGGTGAACTTCCAGGGGTTCACGCGACCACCTCCATATCGCAGGCATAGATTCCCCCAGGGGTGTACATGCTCACGGTGATGTCGTTCACATCCATGGGGAGGGTGACCGCTATGTGGTTCTCAGACCCATCCAGAGATATCATGGAGGCGGCAACCACCTCACCTCCCGCCAGTATCTGAACCTCCATCTCGCTGAGATACGCTGAACGGGCTGTTATCGTTATATCCAGAAGAACCGTGGAGTTGAGAGGGTCAACGCCGATGACTCTCACGCCTATCTGAGGCGGGGTCATCAGGGGCCCCAATCTATCACCTCTCATCCCCACGAGGGTCGCGCTCACTATGCCGTAGGCATACTCGCCGTAGGCCTCAAGGCGATAGGATATGTTAAATCCGCTGAAAAGGGCATCCTCCACGTACCTCAGCGCCTCCTCCAGAGGAACATCTATAACCAAGACATCGCTGTACTCGCTCCCTGCACCTACTCTATCAATGACCCTCTCCACATCCGAGACCATATGTCCCTCCACGAAGACCATGACATGAATCTCCATGTTCTGGATATCGTAAACCCCGCGATTCCTCACGGTGTATGGAACGCTCACAATCATGTGATTCCCGTCCATCATAATGGATATGTCATCCCCCACAGCCACATCAATCCCGCCGTTGAAAAGAGAGAAGAGTAGGGAGGCGGTAATCGTGATCGTTATCAGATTCACCCCTACCCCCACCAACTTGAATCCCAGCATCTCACATCACCATAGCCACATTACAGGGGCATTCAATAAAAAACGGACGTCGTGAAAATCAGGGTTCATTCCAGAGTTGTGTTATCTTCTGCGATACCCACACGGCGCGGGCCACCTATGTCAACTTCGGCTTTCATAACCGTTCCGAGACCCCTCCACCGTGCCTCTATCTCCTCCACGTCGCCAAAGGCGAACAGCGTGGGCCCGAGAAACGCCATGCTGCCGTATCCAACGTCGGATATCTCCTCGAGGGCATCCCTCATATCCCTGCTGAGAAGGCCTGTATCCTCAGCGAATCTCCTGCCGATGCGCACTATCTCGCAGAGGGCACCGGATGAGAGGGCGGCATCCACATACTTCCCGGCTGCCCTTGCTATCGCCCTTCTCATATCCGGATTGCGAAGGACGTCGCGCGTATCCATTTCACCCTCCATCATGAGCAGCACGAGACGAGGAGGGTGAGACAGAAGCCTGTCCACCACACCGTGAGGGGGCACGCCCTCCACACGGCGAAGGGTCACCCCGCCGGTCATCGCCGTGGCCACGTCTCCCAGCCCCCGAGAGGTAACTATCTCCGCCACGTGTGCGGCGGCCCCGGCCCTGTGGAGCGTTGGTGCGAGGGCAACTGCCGTGCTCAGCGCAGCCGCGGCGCTCATACCCAGCCCGCGGGAGATGGGAAAGGAAAGCGTGGTTCTCACAGTTCCCCGCACCCCGAGTTCGCGGAGCACCACCTCCTGCACGCTGTCCTCAAGGGGCGCGCCGTTGGCGTGGACGGACACCTCATCACCCGGAATGACCTCCGTGAGCGCACCCGGCGAGATGGCTATCCCCACGCCCCGCGAGCCGCGCCGGAGCGGGTCCGGATTTGCATCCCTTATCTCAAAAAGGACCGTTATGCTTCCTGGGCTGTACCCAATATACCGGCGATTTTCCACGCTATCCACCTTCCGAGGTCCGCCTTGCTTCCGGCGAACGACTCCTCACCGTCCCGGGAGACCCACACCGCCTCCGTGTGCTCATCGCTCACCTTTCTCACGTCGTTGGCCACCACGGCGGTGAGGTTGTGCTCCTCCATCCGCTTCCTCGCCCTCTTCACGAGAGTGCTCCGGTCAAGGCCGCTCTCCGCCTTGAAGCCGATGAGCGGGCCATCGTAGACCTCCCTGAGCGCCGAGAGGAACTTGGGAAGCGGTCTAAGGTGGAGCGTGAGGGGCGCTTCGCCAGGGAGTTTCCCCTCCACGCGCTCAGGCGCGAAGTCGGGGAGAGCAGCCGGCACGACCACGGCATCGTGCGCCGCTATCTCGTCCCTCATCTCCATGAGGGACTCCAGCGTGGTGAATCTCCTCACGCACACGTACTCCGGGAGCGGCACCTCGCACCGCCCCATGTAGAGTGTGACATCTGCCCCAAGGTAGAACAGCCATCTCGCGATCTCCACGGCGGTCCTGCCCGTGGAGCGGTTTGTTATGACCCTCACATCGTCAATCTCCGCGTGGCCGGCTCCGCCCACCACTGCAATTCTCCTTCCTCTCAGTTCATCCCTCATGGCATGGAGGAGATGCGCCGCTATGACCTCGCGAGGGGGCATCTTCTCCTTTCCCTCCTCCTCCCTCGGGTCTATGAATATCACCCCGAGGCCGCGTAGCCGTTCCATTGCCTCGCGCATGACAGGGTTGCCGTACATCCCGCTGTGCATGGACGGGGCCATAAGGAGCGGTGCGCGACCGAGCACGTTGGACGCGAAGAGTGTGACCGGCGTGTCCGCTATGCCGGCCGATATCTTGGCCATCGTGTTTGCAGAGGCGGGGGCGATGATCATCGCATCGGCCCGGTCCCCCAGGTCCACGTGCTCCACCATCCCGGTGATCTCGTCTATCACCCTCCGGCCCGACGCGAACTCCAGTGCCTTCTTTCCCACGATTTCCAGCGCATCGCGTGTCGCGACGACGTGCACCTCCGCGCCGTGGCGGATGATCTCCCTTATCACCCTCACGCTCTCCACGGCCGCTATGGAGCCGGTGACGCCGTAGATCACGATGCGCCCTTCCAGCAGGTCTGACTTCACCGCGTGGATCGTCTGGGATGGGTGCATGGGGGGATGAGCGGGCAGATGGGTTAAAAAGTTTTTTACCGTGGAACCGCTTAGCGGCGCCCATGCGCATGCACCCCGAATGCTATCCCTGCTTCATGCGGCAGGCCCTTGAGGCGGCGAGGATGGTGACCGACGACGAAAACACGCTTATGAAGGTGATGAAGGCCGTGGCGGCCGTGCTGCCGGAGGTGGATGCGAACCTAACGCCGATGGAGAACACCGGGCCCATACACGTGCGCGTGAGGGATGTGACGGGATGCGAGGACCCCTACGCGGACGTGAAGAGAAAACTCAACTCCCTCGCGCTGGAGATGTACCCCGTCGCTAGGGAGATCGTGAGGAGAAGCGACGACCCGCTGTGGGAGGCAGTGAAGATGAGCATCGTGGGGAATTACATGGACTACGGGGCACAGGCGGAGAGGCGATTTGAGGACCTCCTCACGAAGGTGGCGAACCTCCGGTTCTCCGTGAACAGATACGGGGAGTTCAGGAAGGCCGTTGAGAGAGCGGAGGATATCGGCTTCGTCGGCGACAACGCCGGCGAGATCGTCTTTGACCGCCTTCTGATAGAGACCATGGGGAAGCGGATAACCTACTACGTGAGGGGCTATCCGTGGATAAACGATGTGACCGTTGAGGATGCACGCGCGGTGGGAATGGACCGCGTCGCGGAGATAGATGTCGTGCCGGCCACGCGCGACCGCATAGACCTCAGAGGGGAGGAGTTCCTGAGAAAGCTGAGGGGGCACGATGTGGTGATAT
The DNA here is from genome assembly GCA_002011395.1 of Candidatus Aciduliprofundum sp. JdFR-45. Classification (GTDB taxonomy): domain Archaea; phylum Thermoplasmatota; class Thermoplasmata; order Thermoplasmatales; family JdFR-45; genus JdFR-45. The sequence goes on along the minus strand of MTNG01000053.1, from coordinate 182 downwards.
TCAAGGGCCAGGGCAACTTTGAGGCGCTCCACGGCGTATACGAGCACTTCTTCCTCCTTATGGCAAAGTGCCCCGTGGTTGCGAGGGCTGCAGGAGGGGATGTTGGAACCGCTTTTCTACTCTAATTCAACGCGTTGTCCCGTTTCCATGCTGCGCAGGGCTGCCTCCGCGATCTCCACCGC
>MTNG01000140.1 GCA_002011395.1 Candidatus Aciduliprofundum sp. JdFR-45 | reverse complement strand
GCGGAAGGGCCCGCTGCCCTCGGAGAAGAGCGGGCGTATGTACTCGGGCACGTAGCCGGGTATCTCAAAGGCGTCCTCCACTCCCGCCTCCTTCGCCTGCGCCCTTATGTTGTTGCCGTAGTCGAAGACCTTTGCGCCGTGCCTCTTGAACCATATCATCGCAGGAACGTGCTTCCTCAGTGACTTCTTGACCTCCTCGAGGTACCTCTCCGGGTCGCTCTCCCTCAGCTCGGCGGCTTCCTCCACGCTGTAGCCCGCGGGGATGTACCCGTTGAGGGGATCATGCGCGGCGGTCTGGTCCGTCACCACGTCCGGCACTATGCCGCGGCGGACGAGTTCGGGATACACATCGGCGGCGTTCGCCCACAGGCCTATGCTGAGCGGCCTGCCCTCCTCCAGCGCCTCGTCCTTCATCTTCAGCGCCTCGTCAAGGTCGTCCGTCCAGGTGTCCAGATAGCCGCCCTTCAGCCGGCGCTCTATCGCCCACTTGTTTACCTCCACTATTATCCCCACGCCGTTGTTCATGGTGATCGCGAGGGGCTGGGCACCGCCCATCTCGCCGAGACCGCTGGAGAGGACCCACTTGCCCGTCAGGTCGTGAGTTCCGAACTCCTTCCGCGCCACGGCGTAGAGCGTCTCGTACGTGCCCTGAAGTATGCCCTGGGTCCCTATGTATATCCACGAGCCGGCCGTCATCTGCCCGTACATTATGAGGCCCCTCTCCTCCAGCTCGCGGAAGTACTCCCAGGTCGCCCACTTCGGGACGAGAAGCGAGTTCGCTATGAGCACGCGGGGCGCCCACTCGCTGGTCTTGAACACCGCAACGGGCTTCCCGCTCTGAATCAGAAGGGTGTCATCGTCCTCCATCTCCTTGAGCGTCTTCACTATCGCGTCGAAGCACTCCCAGTTCCTCGCCGCCTTGCCCGTTCCGCCGTAGACGATCAGGTTCGCGGGGTCCTTCGCGACCTCCGGGTCAAGGTTGTTCATTAGCATCCTCAGGGGTGCCTCCGTCTGCCAGCTCTTGGCGTTGAGCTTCGTTCCCCTCGGAGCGCGTATCACCCTCATCCTCATAACCTCCTGGTACCCCCATTGAGAGGGGCGTTAATAAGTTTTATCACGGCCACGGTTCCCCTTTTTAGTGCCCTTGATTTATCATCCCATATTTCCCTCAAGCACGGGCCCAGGGCTAACTGTCCACATGCGAAAGGTGGAAAGTATATTGTACAGATAATGAATTTAAAATCATCTGAGTAATTTGAGCGTTTACTTTTGATTTTTATAGAGGAGGTGGAAGCATGTCATCGGGTGGACTGCTAAGTGGGATGAAAAGGGTGCCTATATGGGCAAAGCTTTTCTGTGTGGATGCAGTTTTCGTATCTTGGTGCGGGGGAACCATCTGGAGTGAGGGCGTATGATAGCCATTTCACAGACCGATGGGGAGAAGGCGCCGATAAATTGCTCTGAAAGAGATAGAATGGAGGTGACGGGATGAACAAAAAAGTAGTGGTTGTATCTTCGGTGATTATCATATCCATAATAGTGGGTATGATATTAGTTGGCATAATATGGACAATATATTCCCCAACACCACCGCCGGTTGAACCCAAGCATTTCAGGGGTGAACTGGAGCCCTATTGCATAAACGAGACGAGAGATATAATCATCTTCTACATAAGAATCCTGGAAAATCCCGACAACGTCACAGGTGTTTACAGGCCGAATCTTCTGGACCCAAACGTCACAAGAAGGGGATACGTCCTAACGGTTGGAGACCGAAACACAACGGTGTATTTTCCAGAGCATCAGTACATAGACGTGCAGAACGATTACACCATAAACACGGGGGATCTATTGATACTGTACAACAGAAGCAATTACATCGGAATGAGAGTGATAATTACGGTCCCAGGATTACCTGCATCTGGTGATATTATTGGAAGAGTCGTATGAGGACATAAAGAGTATGTCCTGCTGGGAGTGGTTTGTGGAGCAGATGAGCCTACAAAAGAATCTGATTGACTTTGACTGGGAGGCTTATTCACTGGACGTATCATCCCGCCCACAGCAAACCTTTTCACCCATCCCTCCGTTCTCCCTCCCGTGCGGCCCATAGTGCGGAAGCCCATCCCTCTATACGTCTCTGAAAAGGCGTTCTACTCCTTCTTCAACTCCCCCTACGCTCCCCACAGGGGCGCGGCGGTGGACATATACGGGGAGCCGCTCTCGCCCGTGGATGGAAAAATCGCCATGGTCCGCACGTTCAGAACGCCGCGCTACAGGGAGGACGCGGTGCGCGAGGACTACCTCATACTGATAGATGTGGGGGAATACACGGTGAAGATACTCCACGTGAGACCTGGGGTGCGCGAGGGTGAGTATGTTCATACAGGCGACCCGCTGGGCAGGCACGTCATGAGCGGCTTCTTCCGCCCTTGGACGGAGGAGCACATGCACGTGGAGGTGAGGAGGAAGGACGACGCGATACGGGCCGGCGGCGGGGTCCCGCTGGAGATCCCCCCGATGCCGGCCGTGGAAGAGCGGATTGAGGTGACGGAGCGCCTTGAGCGTTTCTCCCTCGCGAGGGTGCGCGGGCCCACCGGCCTCGCCTGCGGGGGCTTCGCCGTGGACGGGGGCATACCCCACTACAACCGCGGGTGGAAGCTGGGCGGTCCGCCTGTGGATCTGCACGTGGAGACGAGCCACCCCGTGGGCACGTACATCGGAAGAGGGCACATAAAAGTGCTCGGCGCGGAGGAGGGCGAGGTGGTCACGTACCGCTGCCTTGCGCCGTAAAACTTTTTATCCACCCGCCCCCATTATCCACCATGCCGGTTGTGATGGTCTACATGTGGGCGGGAAGGGACGAGGAGGCGAAGGAGAGGATAATAAGGGGCATCACCGAGGTCTTCGTGAAGGAGGGGGTGCCGCCGGAGGCAGTGACCGTGGTCATTCAGGATGTGCCNCGGGAGAACTGGGGGATGGGCGGCTCGCCGGCCACCCGGGCGCGATAACCGTTATATAACACTGCGGATATTCCCCACCGGATGCCACCGTAGCTTAGCCCGGTAGAGCGGCGGACTTGTAAGAGCCCTTTGGAAAAGGGCTTCACCCCAAACGGGCTCCGGGAAATCCGCAGGTCGGGGGTTCAAATCCCCCCGGTGGCTCCATTAGCCCTTTATAAAAGGGCTTCACCCCAAAGAAGGAGTGGGATATTTTGAGGGCTTGCCCCCAAACGGAATAGGATATATTGGGGGCTTAACCCCAAGAGCCCTTTAGAAAAGGGCTTAAGCCCAAAAGGGAGAGAATGCTTCGGGGCTTCACCCCAAATTTTTACGATTTTCTGAAGACCAGGGAGAGCAGAAGGGCGGAGGCGAGGAAAAGCACGCCGCATATTATGAACGGGAGCGGGTTTGACGCCCCGTAGATGTATCCCCCGAGCGCACCTCCCACCATCCCGGACACGTACGCTGTAAAGAGATATCCGCCCATGATGCGCCCTCTCACCCTGCTCTCCACGATATCCGCCATTATGGCCGACTGCTGCGCCTGGTACATGGCCATACCGAGGGACATGAGGGCGGTGAAAAGGACGAACCACAGCAGGCCGCCGAGGGAGAAGAGTATGTAAGAAACGCCCAGCATGGCCACGCCTCCCACGTACAGCGCGACCCTCCCCCTCGCATCGGCCAGCATCCCGAAGGGCAGCGGCAGGAGGCAGAGGAGCAGGACGCTGGCCGACATGAGCACGCCCCACGTCAGCGGGGATATGAACTCCGTGGCGTAGACGACGAGGAAGGGCATGCAGAGGGCGCTCCCGAAGGTGGTGAGCACGCCCACGGCCAGAATGGCGTACATCCTCGCGTCGATGCGCGTCCACGCCCTCAGCACCTCCAGGGGCGACGCCCTCTTCCCGCGCGATGCAACTTCCAGCGTCTCGCGCAACCTCATCCTCAGAACGGCGGCGGATAGGGCGAGGAAGAAGTAGGCGAGGTACAGCAATCGCATCCCGGGAAGCACGCCCATGGACTCTATCACGAGCCCGCCGATTATGGGGGCGGCTAGGGCGGGAAGCGAGGCCATATTGACGATGGAGAATCCTGTGCTTCTCCTGTCCACGGGCAGGGAATCCATCACCATGGAAAACAGGGCCGGCTGGTAAAGGAGCGTGAGGTTCATGAGAACGGTGCCGACCATTATGTACCGCCAGTCGGGGGCGAAGGCGAAGATGAGTATCGTGAAGGACATGACGAAGGTGAGTTTCACCACGATGCTCCTCCTTCCAACGCTGTCCGCCAGGGGTCCCCCCACCAGCTGAAGGAGCGCCAGGGCCGCAAAGGAGGCGGAGGTTATGTAGCCCAGTATGACGCTGTCCGCGCCCAGGGCCTGGAAGTAGAGGGAGTCGTAGTTGAGCGTGAGCCGGCGGG
>MTNG01000155.1 GCA_002011395.1 Candidatus Aciduliprofundum sp. JdFR-45 | reverse complement strand
CGGTGTGCACGGAGACAAAATCGGATTCCTCCAGCAGGCGGTCCAGCGGGACGTACTCCGCCCCCGTCTCCCTCTCCACATCCTCCTTTCTCCTCCTGCTCCAGTACAGCACGCGCATGTTGAAGCCCCTTGCCCTCCGCGCCACCGCGGCGCCTATCCTCCCCATGCCGACTATGCCCAGCGTCTTGCCGTACACGTCCACGCCGAGAAGCAGGCGCGGGGCCCAGCCGTTGAAGCGCCCCGCCCTCATGAAGCGGTCCCCCTCCACGACGCGCCTCGCGGCGGCGAGGAGAAGCGCGAAGGCGAGGTCCGCCGTGGTCTCCGTTAGCACCCCAGGGGTGTTGAGCACCGCTATGCCCCTCCGCGTGGCCTCCACCACGTCTATGTTGTTGTAGCCGACGGCGTAGTTGCCTATGACCCTCAGGCGGGGCGCGGAGGATATAACCTCCTTATCTATGGGGTCTGTCAGCAGGCAGATGAGCGCGTCCGCGTCCCTAACCCCTTCAACGATCTCCGCCTTCGTCGGGGGGCGGTCCTCCTCAAAGACATCCAGAGCGATGCCCTCCCTCTCCAGGAGTTCAAGGCGGGGAATCCTCCGGGTGACGAAGACCCTCCACATGGAGGGGGCATGGGGCTAAAAAAGTATTTATGTTTGCATCCTGATATAGAGAGCATGGCAAAGCTCAGCAGGGAGGACCTGGAGATTCTGGAGGGGAAGATCGGTTTTGAGAGAGTGCGGAGGATATTCCGGTACACCGTGCTGGCCGAGGTGGCCATATTCGTCCTGCTCCTCCTGTACACGCTCGCGACCGAGACGAAGATCAAGCCCCTCTACATCCCGGGGGATAGAATACTCTTCCTCGTCGTCTTCGTGTTCATCCTTTACAGGATCGCATCGCTCTTCCAGGACGTTGAGTTCGGAAAACTCATAACCAGGAAGAGTTCAAGATACGTTCTGGCGAAGGTAAATTTCAGAAGGGGGGTTGTCTTCGCGGGCGTGAGCATAGTCATCGGTCTCATGCTCGTCATGCCCGCCACCCAGGCCCTAATGACCGGCGCGGTGGAGGAGACACACATCATAGAGGGCGAGGGGAAGATAACGCTGACCACATACCATCCATCGGGCCTTTTCCGTGCGTATCAGGTCCAGTTCTCCTCCGATTCTTCTTTCTCCGTGGACGTGTACAACTCCACGGGGACGAAGATATCCCACATATCAAATGCGGACGTGTACCCCATACCGTCCGGCACGGATGAATACACCTTTTACATCACGACCAACGGACGCTGCATAGTGACCGTCAAGTACGTGCCCGCGGAGTACCTGGGAGGATACCTCCCAACGCTTTTCTTCATCGTCGCCGGCATACACATAGCCACCATACCCTATTTCTACCTTATAATGAGGAAAACATCCGCCGAGGCGAAGTTCGAGTGAATCAGCCACGCCTCCTGCGGACAACGGAGTAAGCCGTGGGGGTGAATATGACCGTGAGTAGGGTCGCGCCCACCACGGCCGTGAAGAGTTCCTCCGTGAGCAGGCCGTACTGATAGCCCAGCGAAATCAGAACGAACTCAAGCGCACCCCTTCCGCCCATGGCCACGCCCACAAGCACGGATTCGTCGCCTTTGAGGCCGCTCAGGCGGGCGCCGAGACCGCAGCCAACCAGTTTGCCGATTATGGCCGCCCCGAACATCACGAGGGTGTACAGGGCTATGGAAGGCGTGATCTCCGTCGTGGCGAGTATGCTCCCCAGCATCACCCCCACGTAGCCGAAGAATATGGGGGTGAAGACCGCCTTTATGCTCGGAACCATGTCGTCCAGGAGTTCCAGGTAAACGCGCCTCCTCCTCAGGAGAGGTCCCACCTGCGAACCCCACTTCCCGACGAGCAATCCCGCTATGTAGGCCCCTATCACCTCGTGGAGGCCCACGAGTTTAGCCGCGAGGGCTATGGAAAAGGCGAGGAGAATGGTGAATGTGAACACTATCTTCTCCTCCCTCCCTTTCCTCGTCACTAGGCGGTTGAAGAGTTTGACCCTCTCAAACAGGGGTGGTATGAGGACGAGAGTCACGAATAGGAACGCGAGCACCTTGGCAGAGAGCATAAGCAACTCCCACGCGTCCACCGTTCCCATCAGGGTGGCCGAGCCCACCAGGCCTATCAGGAAGACCGCGAGTATGTCATCAACGAAACTCGCACCCATGACGATGGTGTAGACCTTGGCCGAGGGCATCTTCTCCATCATGACCTTGGCGGAGACCTCAATTGCCGTGTTGGAAAGTATGACCGAGAGGTAGAGGGACGCCAGCACCGGAACTCCCAGAGCCATGAGGGCGTAGAAGACCACGCCCACGGTCACGACGACGCCAAAGGCCCCGGTCAGAAACGCCGGGAACTTGTTCTCGGCGAAGGACCTGAAGTCGGTCATCAGGCCGGAGAGTAGCATAAGCATCAGTATCCCGAACTGCGCGAAGAGGAGAAGGGTCGGCTCGGGATATACCACAGCGAGAAGGAGGGGGCTGAGGAGCAGCCCCGCGGCGACCTCACCGACCATGGACTGGAGATGCGTTCTGGACACGAGGAGGCCCAGCGTTCGCCCCGTGAATATGAGGAGCAGAAGGGTGTAGAGATTGAGTGTCAGGTCCATTTAATCATGCTCCGCGTGAACGTAGTAATCCAGCGCGGCGTACTTCATCTCCCTCCGCTTCCTCTCCAGGAAGCGGTATGCCGTCGCGTGCTTGCTCCCCTGCAACAGCATCTCTATGGCCTTCTTGGCTATCTCCAGCTGCTCGTATGTGCCTATTATGGCCACGGTGTGCCCGTACACCGATATCTCGGCGCCGCTGAGGTGCTCTATGTACCTCCTCGTCTTTCCGCGCGTACCTATTATCCTTCCCTTCAGAACGCGGAGGCGGTTCTCGCTCTTGCCCGAGAACTCCTTTATGTCTATGATTTCCAGGTATGCGTCCTCCTCGTCTATGAGGCGCCCCGCCCTCTCAGGGGAGAAGCCCCTTGCCACCGCCTTCACGAAGTCCCTGACGCGCAGCGCCATGACGGGGTCCGCATCCGTGTCGTCTATGAGAACATCGCCCGTGCGGGAATCCACCTCGATCTTGACTCCCGTCCTCTCCTCCACATCCCTCTTGGTCGCGCCCTCGTGGCCTATCAGGACGCCGATCCTCTCCCTCGGAATTTTCACGTACATCATAGGGCATCGCCCTTCACGTACCTTAGCACCTCTCCGACGTCGCACCTTACCCCGTTGCCCTTAAAAAACTTTACGAGGTTGGAAACGTCGCGAAGGAGCAGCGTGGACGCCTCGGGATGGCTGAGGGGCACCGCCTGTCCCACGTCTATGACGTAGGGCTCGCACCCCTTCATGAGCACGTTGAACTCGCTGAGGTCCCCGTGGATGAGTTTCACCTCGGTGTAGCATACCTTCATGAAGTCCACCAATTGATGGAAAACCCTTTCGTAATCATCCACATATGCGTCCTTGAGGAGGGGTGCGGGCCGGTCCTCATCTCCTATGTATTCCATCACCAGGATGTTCTTCCAGCAGTCTATGGGCATGGGGACAGGAAGACCCGCGGAGAACATGTCGCGCAGGTTGCGATATTCCTTCTGCGTCCATATGTAGACCACGTGGCCCCTTCGCACGTGCTCAAACCTGTGGTCCCCGTATATGTACTTCCACATGCTCTTGGTGAAGGACGAGGTGGCCATGCGGTAGACCTTTATCGCGATGAGCCCATCCTCGCCCACGCCCCTGAAGACGTTCCCCTCCTTCCCCGTGGATATGGGAAACTCCACGTACTTTATCACGCCCCTCTTCATCAGTTTGTAAAAGGCCATGAGGGTGCGGCGGTCAAAAACCTCCTCCTCCACCTTCCTGTCCTCAGCGCCCTTCTCCCTGCGCAGCGCCGGGATGCGCTCCGCGAGGTAATCGTAGTCGTAATCCATATCAGAACACGTCCAGAATCTCCGGAAGGAGACCGTTTCTGCTCAGATGGGAGACCTGCGTCCTGTTGTACCTGTAGACGATGTCGGCCTTCTCGTCCTGGAACTCCCACGGCCGCAGTATCACGAGGTCTCCCTCCTTTATCCACATCCTCCTGCGTATCCTCCCGGGGATGCGGGCCAGCCGCGATTTCCCGTCCTCGCACATCACCTGGAGGTGGCGACCTCCGAGTACCCTGTCAACTATGCCGAACATCTCCCCCTTTTTGCGGTTGGGCAGGGGCACCCGTATGACCTCCTCGCCTTCCTGGAAGGTCCTCTCGTACTCGCTCACCTGTCATCACCTGATATGGAAAAGATATAAAGGTTGTATTTTAAATTAGCGATTGAGGCAGTCCCATAGGTAGGTGGGAAAACCTGTGGCGGGAGCCTGAATCACTTTCGCTGATCTTGTTCGCGAGCCGGATTGCGGACAACATAT
>MTNG01000121.1 GCA_002011395.1 Candidatus Aciduliprofundum sp. JdFR-45 | reverse complement strand
GGGTCTCTTTCAGCACGCCGACCTTCGCATCGCCTTCAACCCGTGCAGCGTGGAGCTGGAAGATATGGCCGACCACGTGGTAGATGATAAGGACCTGCGCCTCATCGTCCCCCTTCTCCGGGACGACGGGGGTTCAGCCTGACCCTCTCCACCTCAAGGCGGTCCCACGTGGGGTACTCCTCAACCTCGTAGGCCTCGTAGGGCAGTTCCTCCGCTATCTCCTCCAGTATCCACGGGGCTATGTTTATGCGGTTGCGTCTCCTGTCCATCTCCATCAGGTCCGGCGGCACGCCGAACCTCTCCACCAGAAGGTTCCACGCCCCCTTCAGGTCCTCCGTCTCCACGACGCCGAGTATCAGGGTGCCGTCCTCCGTCATCTCCTCGTAGTCCCTCGCCACGTTCGCCGCCTTCCTCAGCAGCCGGTTTCTTAATTGCACGCCGTCCTTGAACGAGGAGGAGCAGTAGTGGACTGTTATATCCACATCCACGCGCCTGAGCACCTCCAGAGCGGTCTCCTCGCTTCCGGCCACGCCGGAGGACACGTCGTCCACCACGCGGTATCCGCGGCGGAGGAGTCCCTCCGCGTTCGTCTCGGAGAACTCCAGTTCGTTCAGGTTGACGAAGGATACACCGAACTCCGAAACGGTGCGTATCAGGTGGACGATGTCGTCCTCCATTCCGGGAACGGCAGGTATCTCCACACCGACCGCCATCCCCGTCTCAACCGCCCGCTCTACCCTCCGGCGGTAGAGGGTATCCTCAATTCGCCCCCAGGTGCCGGGCGGTGGATGTATCCGGAGTTCATCCAACCCGGCAGATGCCAGCGCCTCGTAGTCCTCCCTTTTACCCGAGGCGGTGTAGAGGTGTATGTGGTGCCTCTCCCCGAACTCCTCCTTGAGAAGGCGGATGTAGTGAAGCGTCCTGTCCACGCGCTTTAAGGGATCTCCGCCTGTTATGCCCGTCCCGAGCGCGTTTATGCTGTGCGCCTCTTCCAGGATATCCTCATCGTTCTCCACGGGGCGCTCGTTCGCGTATATCACATCTCTGCCCCTCTTCTCCTCGCTGAGCGGACAGTAAAAGCACCCCGCGTCGCAGAGTCCGGTGACGAGGAGCACCATCTTCGCGCCGAGGGCGCAGAGACGGCACCCTGCAGGGAGTTCGCCCCTGATGGCGGAGCCGCATTCAAGACGGCGTATCATACCTGAGGTATGGCGTAGTGGGTATTAAAATGAGCGGGTGACAAAAATCTTTATCACAGTAAATAAAATATACAGCGGTGCGATGTGGTTCGGTGGGTCTCACCATGGGGCGATTAAGATGAACAGGGGAAGGGTGCTCCTGTCCGGAAACGCCGAGGAGTGCAGACAGTTCAAAAGGGATACTTATCTCTGGACGGGGTGGATTCTTATTTTCATTATATTATTTGGGAATTTTAATCCTGATGTACCCCCTATTGTAATGGCCGAGGACATCCGCGTGGTCCTGCTCTACATATTCTCAGTCGGAGTGTTGCTGTACATTATCATCGGCATAGGGGCCAGAATAAATCTATTCGCGATCTACGAGAGGGGGATCTCCCCACCGGCCAAGCCGTGGTCCAGGGTGTTCGCGAGGGAATACTTCATCCCGTATCGGGAGATAAAAGAGGTGAACCTGGAAAATGCACCGGTTTACTATGAACTGATACTGAAAGATGGGAGGAGGGTGCCCATGAAGGCATGGTGGCTCTACAGATTCTTCACGGCCGGGAACTATAAGAAGGTGGAGAGATTCATGAAAATCGTCGCGGATTTCATAGAGGACCAGAATGGAAGGGAGAGAAGAGGTGAAAAAGCGGAATGGGCCCTGCGGGCAGAGGACCTGCAGGGGTGATTTGCGCCCGTTTCTGGTTCACTACCGGGCCATACAGTACTGATGAGGTGCATCCGCGCGGAATTGCCAGAGATCTGGATATCTGGTTTAAGGAAGGTATGGAGCGTTCGGTTGAGGTGGAGTAAAAGCGCGGGAAAAGACAATGCCGCCATCCCACCCAGCCACCCCAATAACCTTTATTATTCCCGAATTACATACCTCTGGCGATGAGAGACACCATGCTGGCCGTGGTCAAGACGCGTGAGGGGAGGGGCGCGGAGCTGATGGAGGTCCCTGTTCCAAGGCCGGGACGCCGGGAGGTTCTGGTCAGGGTCAAGGCAACCTCCATCTGCGGGACGGACCACCACATATGGGAGTGGAACGACTGGGCCGCGAGCAGGATAAAGCCACCCCACATAATGGGCCACGAGTTCTCCGGCGAGGTCGTTGAGGTGGGCGACGAGGTGGAGCACATCAGGGTGGGGGATTACGTATCCGCCGAGACGCACATCGTCTGCGGGCACTGCTACCAGTGCAGGACCGGAAATGCCCACGTGTGCCAGAATATGAGGATTTTAGGGGTTGATACCGACGGCTCCTTCGCGGAGTACATAGTCATCCCGGCATCCAACGCCTTCAAAAACCCCGAAAACATCCCACCGGAGGTGGCTTCCATACAGGAGCCGCTCGGGAACGCCGCCTTCACGGTTCTCGTGGAGGAGGTCGCGGGGAAGACCGTGGCGGTGCTCGGCTCGGGACCCGTTGGACTGCTGGCGACCGCCGTGGCGAGGGCATGCGGGGCCGCGCTCATAATCTCCACGGACCTGAGCCCCTACCGGCTGAACCTCGCGAAGAAAGCGGGGGCGGACGTCGTGATAAACGTCGCGGAGGAGGACCCCGTGGAGCGCGTCATGGAGCTCACCGACGGCGAGGGCGTGGACGTCGTTCTGGAGATGAGCGGCGCGCCCGTCGCGCTCCGGCAGGGGCTGAAGATGGTCACCACGGCGGGGCGCGTGTCCATACTGGGGCTGTACTCCCACGATGTCCCGCTGGACGTGACGAACGACATAGTGTTCAAGTCGGTGAGGGTTTACGGCATAACGGGCAGGAAGATGTACGAGACGTGGTACACGGTGTCGCGTCTCCTCTCCTCCGGCCGGCTGAAGGTTGACGACCTCATCACGCATAAGTTCGGGCTGGAGGAGTTTGAAAAGGGCATGGAGCTCATGGACAGGAAGGAGTGCGGTAAGGTTGTCCTCATACCGCCGTGAGATTAGGAGGTGTTGAGAAATGGGAAAGATGGACTGGGTTAGAGAGGAGATAGAGGAACTGAAGAGGGCGGGCAGATACATACCCATAAGGGTGCTGCAGAGCGCACAGGGTGCCTGGGTTAAGATAGACGGCGTGGAGATGCTGAACATGTGCTCCAACAACTACCTCGGGCTCGCGAATCACCCCGAGGTGAGAAAGGCCGCCATAGAGGCCATAGAGGAGTTCGGCGTGGGCGCTGGAGCGGTGAGGAGCATCGCCGGGACGAACGAACTGCACATCAAACTGGAGGAGAAACTCGCGGAGTTCAAGGGCATGGAGGCATCGCTCGTCCTGCAGGGTGGCCTGCTGGCCAACCTCGGCACCATACCCGTGCTCGTGGGCAAGGAGGACGTTGTCTTCAGCGAGGAACTCAACCACGCAAGCATCATAGACGGCGTGCGGCTCAGCAAAGCGAAGAAGGTGATCTACAGGCACATAGACATGGAGGACCTGGAGAAGCAGCTGAAGGAGCACAGGAAGGACGGCAAGAAGGCGCTCATCATCACGGACGGCGTCTTCTCCATGGACGGCGATATCGCGCCGCTTCCCGAGATAGCCGAACTGGGTGAGAAGTACGATGCCATGGTCTACGTGGACGACGCGCACGGCGAGGGCGTGCTCGGCTCCCACGGACGCGGGATAGTGGACCACTTCCACCTCCACGGCAAGGTGGACGTGGAGATGGGTACGCTCTCCAAGGCCATAGGCGTGATGGGCGGCTTCGTCTCGGGAATAGAGGAGCTGATAGACCTGCTCAAGCAGAGGTGCAGGCCGTTCCTGTTCAGCAGCGCGCTGAACCCCGGCGACACCGCGGCCGCGATAAAGGCCATAGAGATCCTGGAGAGGGACGACTCGCTCGTGAAGAAACTGTGGGACAACGCCGCCTTCCTGAAGAAGGGGCTCCAGGACATAGGGTACGACACCGGGCAGAGCAAGACGCCCATAACGCCCGTGATGATAGGCGATGAGAAGAAGACAGTTGAACTGAGCAAGCTGCTCTACAGCGAGGAGCGGGTATTCGCCTCGCCCATCGTCTACCCGACCGTTCCTCTGGGCACCGCCAGGATACGCCTCATGCCGTCCGCGGTGCACACGAAGGATGACCTGAAATATGCCATCGACGCGTTCGAGCGGGCGGGGAGAAAGCTGGGCATCATCTGAAGGGGCTCCCATGCCCTGCTTTATTTTTGACGTGGACGACACCCTCGTGGAGTACGTTGATTTTGATTTTGAGGAGTGGTACAGGTTCATAGTTGTCCCGGTGGCGGAGCAACTCGGGTTTGAGATGACGCTGGACGAGTGGAGGGGAATCGTGAAGGGTGACC
>MTNG01000077.1 GCA_002011395.1 Candidatus Aciduliprofundum sp. JdFR-45 | reverse complement strand
AGAAGGGAAATGCGGTTTGTGAAATCTTCCGCCCGCGTACCCCTCGGCGGCGACGGCTTCCTGGAGAAACTGGAAATACACACCAAGAGGGGCATATACCGGACGCTGGGCGCCATGGCCCTGTCAATCACAACTTATTTGGTGGCATGTGCACTTATCACCCTATGGCTCGCGTGAGGGTGGGGTGCTGTGGGTTTCCGGTCGCGAGGAGCAGATGCTACAGGCACCTTGATGCCGTGGAGGTGCAGAAAACCTTTTACGCCCTTCCCCGGGAGGAGACGCTCAGGAGATGGAAAGATGAGGCCCCTGAGCGGTTCGTCTTCACGGTCAAGGCGTTTCAGGTCATAACGCACCCGTGGCACTCCCCCACGTACAGGCGGATGAAAAGCGACCCGGCCACGTTCGGAGACCCCGCAAACTTCGGCTTCTTCCGCCCCACACGCGAGGTTCGGCGGGCATGGGAGATGTTCTATGAGACAGTCGTGAAGACGCTGAACCCCGAGGTCGTGGTGTTCCAGACCCCCGCATCCTTCTCCGAGTCAGAGGAACACGTTCTGCGGGTCATAAACTTCTTCATAGACCTGCTTGATAACTATGACCTCTGCGCTTCAGTTGGCTGGGAGCCGCGCGGCAGATGGAGGGAGGAAACGCTCAGGAGAATATTTAACGCCGTGGACATAATCCACGTCGTGGACCCCTTCAAAGACAAACCCCTCACGTCGGGGATGCAGTACTTCCGCCTCCACGGCATGGGGGGATACAGGTACAGATACACAGGTGAAGACCTACGCAGTCTGAGGGAAATCGCGAAGGAGGGATACGTCATGTTCAACAACGTTTACATGTGGGACAACGCGCTGGAGTTCAGGTCTCTCCTTTCCTGATCTTTCTCCGGAGTTCTCTCTCCAGTTCGCGGTATTTCCCTTTGAGGCGGTAGTACTCCTCGTCCAGCCGTGTGACCTCCACGCCCCTGTATTCCCTGTAGAGCCAGTATACGGCCATGAAGACCGTTATGCCCACTATGGCCGCGAATATGAGGTAGTTGGGGCCGGATTTGACGCTGAATGACGTGTCGGGAACTATTCCCTCAACCTCGCGTCCAAGGTAGTCGCTCAGAAGCGTCAGGTTGAGGGCGAAGTCCGCCGTTGCCTCTGCCCACACCTCGCGCGGGAAAAAGCCCGGGGAGCACATGAAGTGTCGGGTGCCGTTGTGGGTGAACTCTATCGCCGTCCTGACGAAATACACCCCGTCCGGCGCTCCCGAAGGCACCCTTATAAGCACCGAGAACACCACTCTGCCGTTCACACCTATCGTGTCGTAGGTGGCGTTTATCACGAGTTCGCCGTTTTCAAACACCGGTCTGTTTTCTACATCCTGAATGTCCGTCTCCGTGTCCATCGTGGCGTATCGGTATATTTCAAGGGTTATGACAACGTTGTACAGCGGCTCCTCGTATCTGTTCTCAACGGTGAAATTCAGCGTACCCTTCCCACCCGGTTCTATGACGGGCGTTCTGTATCCGGAAAAGAGGGGCACGCGCGAAGGAGAACTTATATAGTCATCGGCCGGTACAGCGCTGGTGATGGCGAGCAGAGCAAAAACCAGCGCAACGAGCAGCCGCCTCATGCCACCACCTCAAAGTAAACAGCCTCGTATTCACCGGTCACCACCAGCATTATATGCGTTCCGGGGGAGAGCGCCTCCACGGCCAGGACCGCTTCCCCGCCGGGGTTCAACCGGAACGTCATCGTCTCCCCGGACACCACGCTACCGTTGGATATTGACAGGAGGCGTATGAAGTATGATACGTTTGTCATGGATAGAATTGTGAAGTCCACGCTTCTGTTGGCGAGATTTCTCACGGTCACGTTCTCGCCGGGACCCACAGACGGCGGGCTGACCGCTATGCCCCGTGCCCGATGCAAAACGAGAACGCTCGTCACTTCGCCTTTGCCGGTCTCGCCGTTGACCACCGGCAGCACGATTACTGTGTTCCATCCGGGGGTCGCGTTTGGCGTGTACCTCAGGGTAACGTTCCACGCGATGCTTTCGCCCGGTCCCAGCACCGCGGTGGTGCTGTTCTCTGTGCAGTTCAATTTCGTTTTCAGCATGAGTGTTACGTTCTCAGCGACGTTTCCCGTGTTGGTGAAGACCACGGAGAGGTTCACGCTCTCAAACGCCCCCTCCAGAATGACGCTGGAGTCCATGAACACATCCATCTGATATGTGGCGCTTCTGACCTCCATGTAGATGGGCACCGGGGTGAACGAGACCGCGAGTATGGCGAAGGAAAGGGCTCCAACGGCCATCCGGCGCATGTCTAGGGACGACACCTCGTTCAGAGGTGGGGGATGCGTAATGCCGCCTCCGAGCACGAGTATCACGAGCAGGAATATCAGCCATCCAGGGTACCACATACTGAGGAGGACCATCACACCCACGAATAGATAGTTCACGTACTTCGCCCGCTCGCAGAGAAGCGCACGGGCTATGTGCCCACCGTCCAGCTGACCCACCGGGAACAGGTTCATGGCGGTGACGACGAATCCCACCCACACCGCCACCTGCGCGGGGTGCAGCGATGAGAGGTAGTGGCCCCACTCCGCGGGGAAAAACAGGGAGAGTGCATAGTATATTGGCGGGAAGTTGACCCCCGTGACGTACCTACCCCCCGTTTCCACGGGAGGGNATCCGCCCACGATGAGCGATATTACCGCTGCCATGATGAATCCAGCGATGGGGCCGGCCGCGCCTATGTCCAGGAGCGCCTTCCTGTTGGGNATGGGCTCCCTCACGGATATGAGCGCTCCGAAGGTGCCGATTATGTTGGGGGCGGGTATGAAGAACGGGAGGGAGGCATCCACGCGGTGCCTCCGCGAGGCGATGTAGTGTGCCATCTCGTGGGAACCGAGTATGGCGAAGAGGGGCAGTGTGAATGTGAGGAAACCGCCGGTGTATGCCTCCACCGTGCCGGGGGGGATTCCGAAGTAGGATGCGTAGTATGCACTGCCAACGTACATCGTGCTCGCCACCGCGAGACATAGGAAAACGATGTTCACCCACACCGGCATGGTTCTCCTCTTTAGTTTCTTGTACACAACCAGAATGTACGAGCCCTTCCTGCGCGTGAGAAGGGGTATCATCCCCTCCAGTTTGTACGCATATCTGAGCATGTCGTAATCGGCGTCCAGATGCTCGGGTGACTTCGGCACCACCTCCATTTCAACCCTCTGGGGGTGCACCACGACGTTCTTCACGCGGAAGTACTTCTTCGCGTATTCCACCGCGATATCAACCTTTGAGTCAAACATTCAGCATCTCCCTCGCTCTCTCTACCGCGAGTTTCAACGCCTCCTCCGCCCTTGAGGGGTCTGCACCCTTTCCCTGCGCGAAGTCCTCCCTCCCTCCGCCCCTTCCACCCATCGCTTCGGCGGCCACCTTCGCGACCTCTGCGGCGCTCACACGGCACGTGCTGCCCACCATCACATGGCCCCCGGTGTTCACCAGGATGGAGAGGACGTTCTCGTCCCCGCTCAACTTCAGCGATACCTCCCTCATGGTCTTGAGGTCCACGTCCAGAAGGGCGTATCTGATCTCAACGTCGCCCACCCTTTCCCTGGTGACCGTGCGACCTATGACCTCCGCCTCGCGCCTGCGCAGGCGCTCCACCTCCTTCCTGACCTCCTTCCAAGCGGCCTGGAGACGCTCCACGGCAGTCGGCACATCGCTCATCTCCGTGCCCAGCTTCTTCGCTGCGGTTAGCAGAAGGTCGTCGCGCCTCTGCACCTCCTCCAGCGCGGCCGGGCCGGCTGCGAAGATTATCCTGACCACGCCGTCCTGAATGCGTTCCGTCCTGATTATCTTTAGAAAGCCGATCTCCCCCGTGTTCCTAACGTGCGTGCCGCCGCATCCCTCAACGTCCGCATTTTCCACCTTCACCACGCGTATTATGCGCCCTTCGGGGACGCCGCCCTGATAGAGAACGAAGCCGTAACGCCTCTCGGCCTCCTCCCTCGGCAGGTACTCTATGCTCACGGGCAGGCAGGACGTGATCTTCTCAAACGCCGCTCTCTCAATGGCCACGACGTCATCCCTGCTCAGAGGGCGGTAGTGCGCTATGTCAAGGCGGCTCTCGGTGGCGCCCTTCTGGGCGCCCGCCTGCCAGACATGCCTGCCCAGCACATCCCTCGCCGCCGAGAGAAGGACGTGCGTCGCCGTGTGCATCCTCATGTGCCTGTACCGGCGCTCCCAATCAATCCTCCCGCGGATCTCCACACCCACCGGGATGGGCTGATCAACGGTGTGAACCACAACATCGCCGTACTTCTGCACGTCCGTTACCCTGGCGATGCCGCCATCCCACCGCAGTTCGCCCAGGTCGCATGGCTGCCCGCCGCCCTCGGGGTAGAAGGCCGTGGCGTCCAGAGCGACCTCGTTGCCCTCCGACCATATCACCTTAGCGTCAAACTCCCTCATATAAGCGTCCTCGTAGTAGAGCAGACGCGTGGGAGGCAGGTCCATCTTC
>MTNG01000067.1 GCA_002011395.1 Candidatus Aciduliprofundum sp. JdFR-45 | reverse complement strand
GCTGGCCTCGGCCTCGCGCTGGCCATGGGCTCCACCGGGGTGTGGGTGGGTATGGCGCTGAGCAACGTTCTATCCGCGCTGGTGGCCCTCGGGTTCCTCCTCAGCGGGGCGTGGAAGGGAAAGGTGATATGATTCACAGCCCCTTCACGTAGTTCACGGCCTCCACGAAATCGTCGGGCACCTCTCTGCCGATCTCCTCCGAGAGGACCTTCAGGAAAATCATCTCAACGGCCCTCGCGGGGTAGAGTCCGAGCAACTCTTCAAGCGCTTTTTTGAACTCGTCGGGGCGGTGATAGGCCAGCTCCAGCCCCTCGCCCCTGGTGACCCTCAGGTAGTCCTCCACCATTATCAGGAAGTTGGGGTCTATGTCCCTGAAGGCCCTCTCCACCGAGCGGATCACGTAGTCCATCAGCACGTCGCTGTTCATTCTATCACCACCCCCTCCGATGTCACTCTGTACGGGTGTATACGGCTGTCACAGTAACTCCCGCGCGCCTTGAGGACGAACATCTCCCTCCTGAGTTCGTCACCCACTTCCCTGTATCTCATCACGACTATGTTGTCGGCGAAGGTCGTGAAGCCCACGCGCTTCCCCTCGGCGAAGAGATTTTCGGCGGAGAAGTTGGTCAGGGCCATGAGGGTTATCCTCTCCTTCTTGCTGAGGAGGTTCAGATACCTCAGGTATCGGGTCTGCGTCTCCTCGCTCATGTGGTGGATTATGGCGCTTATGCTGTCTATGACGACCACCTCTGGTCCGTACTTTCTGACGCTGTCCTGCAACTCCATGAAGTACTCCACCGGCGTCTTTCCCTCGGGAACACGCGATATTATGATCATGTTGGAGGACACCTCATCCGACCACATGCCGTAGTTCTGGAGCATGCGCACGATGTGTCCCCGCGGCTCCTCAAAGCTTATGTAAAGCGCCTTTTTGCCATCCATCGCCGCGCGCACGGCGAAGTGCAGGCCGACAGAGGTCTTTCCGGAACCGCTCATCCCGATTACGAGCGTCGTGCTGTTCCTGTAGACGCCGCCTCCTAGCATCTCGTCCAGTTTGTCTATGCCCGTTGATACGCGCTCGGTGGGCGCGTCCGCGGACGTGAACTCCAGGGACGGCAGCGCGAACAGGCGTATCCCCTCCGATGTTATCACGTAGTCAAACTCGGTCTTCTCCAGCCCGACCCCGCGGAGTTTGAGAACGCGCATGACCCTGCGCGTTATCTCGCCCTCCTGTATGTATTTCAGCAGTATGACCCCGTCCACCACGAACTCCTCTATGCCCTCCCCGATCTTCTCGGACCCGTAGGGCATCTCGCCTATGAGTATCGTCGTCACGCCGAAGGCCTTGACGACCCGGCCTATAACGGAGTGCACGAACTCGCGCGCCTTGTCCCTGCCCAGCGACTGGACTATGGCGGAGATGGAATCTATGACCAGACGGCGAACCCCTCTGGCGCCGGCGAGCTTTATGAGTTCCCTTATTATCGCGTCCCTTATCGCATCGGCGCCCTGAGGCGTCGGGGTGATGTAGTCCAGATAGAAGAAATCGCCTCTCTTCTCCAGTTCCTCCATGTCCATTCCGAGGCGCCGCATGTTCTCAAAGTAGTCCCTCCGCGTCTCGGAGAATGAGAGGTACGCGCCCTTCTCGCCCGATAGGGCGCCTTTGTAAAGAAACGTGGTGGCGAGAATGGTCTTCCCCGTCCCGGGCTGACCGGCCAGGAGAACGATGCTTCCCCGGGGAATGCCGCCGCAGAGAACGCAGTCCAGACCCTCCACGCCCGTGTCTGACGTTTGCATATTGGAGTAATATGTAAGTCCTCATATAAGTACTTTGCCAGGGATTGTTGCGAGGTGAGCATGCGCTCCCCGCTCCATGAGGGGTCCTCCTCCGTTTAGATTTTATACAACCGTGCAGATGCCTTTTCACGGTGATGGAGTTGGTTAGGATAGGCATCATAGGCGGTTCCGGCATATACGGCATATTCAAGCCCGTAAGGAGCGTAAGGGTGCACACGCCCTACGGCCCGCCGTCGGGAGACGTTGAGATAGGCGAACTTGACGGCATAGAGGTCGCCTTCATACCCCGCCACGGCAGAGGGCATTTCATACCCCCGCACAGGGTGAACTACAGGGCGAACATATACGCTCTGCATTCGCTGGGCGTGGAGAGGGTCATAGGGGTCAGCGCCGTGGGCTCGCTTAAGGAGGATTACAGGCCCGGGGACATAGTGATCACGGACCAGTACATTGACTTCACCAAGGGAAGGGACTACACCTTCTACAACGGGCCGAAGGTGGTCCACATATCCACCGCGGACCCGTTCTGCCCTGAACTCCGCGAGGTGTTCATCTCGGCGCTTCGGGAGATGGGCATCCCGCACCACACCGGCGGAACGTACATCTGCATAGAGGGGCCCAGGTTCTCCACGCGCGCGGAGTCGCGGATGTTCAGGCAGTTCGCCGACATAATAGGGATGACTCTCGTCCCGGAGGTGCAACTGGCACGCGAACTGGAGATGTGCTACGTTAACGTATCTGCCATAACGGACTACGACGTGTGGGCGGAGAGACCCGTGAGCACCGAGGAGGTTCTGCGGGTGATGAAGGAGAACGAGGACAAGGTGAAATCGCTCCTCGCCAGGGCGATAAGGGCCATACCGCAGGAGAGAAAGTGCCCGTGCCGCGAGGCGCTCAGGGGTGCGGTTGTCTGACCGCACTCAAAAATTTAATATAGGTCGTTGAAAATTGGAAATGCATGGGCGAAATAGGGGTAGCACCCATAGGAGAGAGGATTCTGGACGAGTATCTCGGCGGCGGTCTCCCGCGTGGCGGAACCACGCTCCTTGTGGGAACAACGGGCACGGGGAAGAGCATACTGTCCCTCCAGTGGCTGGCCGAGGGCGCGAGGAGGGGTGAGACGTGTGTCTATGTATCCACCACGGTCCCCGTTGAGCGCATAAAGTCGTACTACGGCCGAATGGCCTTTCTGAGGGACGTGGCCGACGACATCCGCTGGTACCACATGAGCGCGGATCCGAAGGAGCTCATACCCTTCACCTTTGAAAAGCAGATTAAGTTCTTCAGCCACAGCATGCCGGACATAGTGGCCGAGGACGGCGAATTCCTCATGAAGGTTGACAGGTTCGTGCTGGATAGCATAACAACCATTGAGAAATTGATAAGCGACCCGGCTCTGTACCGGTTCATCATATACCGCATTATAAAACACCTGTACGGCAATGGAATAACCACGCTGCTGGTGGAAGAGAAGGACATGGCGGACATGTCCTGGGGGGAGACGCGCAACTTCGTTGAGGCAGTCCTCTATATGGAAAGGGTGGACCTCGGTGGGTACACGAGGGCCATGAAGATCCTGAAACGGTACGGCGTGGACCATCCCATTGACTGGATACCTTACACGATCACCGAAAACGGAATAAAACTGTGATGTCCCATGCTGGAATCCCTTGACCTGAAAAGGTACCTGGAAGAGTCAAAGATCATCATGGTGAAGGTTCTGCCATCCCAGAGGGCGGCCATAGGGTACAGGATAGTGGCGGACCTATTGAAAATGGGCGACGTTGAGGGGATATACGTTGCCCTCAACGTGCCGTACAACATAGCCAAGAAGAACATAGAGAAACTCGGCGGGGATGCGAACCGCCTCTTCTTCATTGACTGCATCACGGCCTCCATAGGAACAATAGAGGAACAGCCCAACGTCGTGTTCCTTGACAGCCCGTCCTTCATACTGCTGGAGAACGCTCTGAAACACGGGCTGAAGGTCGTGCGGGGTCGCATGAACTTCGTGTATATGGAGTCGCTGAGCACGCTGCTCGGCTACAACTCCTTCACGTCCTTTCTGCGCTTCCTGCGGAAGGTGACGAACGAGATACGGCTCTACGGGCTGGTCGGCATAATCTTCATGATGGAGAAGGAACTGGACGAGGTGTCCTTCAGCCAGGTGTCCGCCTTTGTGGACGAGATAGTGGACCTAACGGCGATAAGGGTGAGTGAAGATGTGCTTCCTTTCTGAGGCGAAGGCGATCGGAGAGGAGATCAGAGAACTGCGCAGGAGAATTCACCGCAACCCCGAACTGGGATTTGAGGAGCATGAAACGCAGCGCCTGGTCATGGAGTATCTGGAAAAACTCGGGCTAAGCCCGCGCCCCATCGCCGGTACCGGAGTGGTCGTGGACATGGGAAGCGGGGACAGATGCGTTGCCCTCCGGGCCGACATGGATGCCCTCCCCATTCAGGAAGCGACAGGCGCGCCCTACGCATCCCAAAGAGAGGGGGTGATGCACGCGTGCGGACACGACGCCCACGTGGCCATGCTGCTGGGGGCGGCCCGCATTCTCGCGGGTATGGACCTCCCCGGCAGGGTGCGACTCATCTTCCAGCCGGGCGAGGAGGGCTTTGGCGGGTCCAGAAAGGTCATAGAGGATGGCGGTCTGGAGGGCGTGAGCGCGATAGAGGGGTTGCACGTGTGGTCACCGCTCCCAGCGGGCGTGTTCGCCGTGTCCCCGGGCCCGGTGATGGCGGCCGTGGATGATTTTGAAGTCCGCTTGACCTCCGAGGGCGGACACGCCGCATCGCCCCACCGGACGTCGGACCCAATACTCGCCGCGTCT
>MTNG01000014.1 GCA_002011395.1 Candidatus Aciduliprofundum sp. JdFR-45 | reverse complement strand
AAATTTCCATATCCACGGGAGGAATTCCACCAGTTTTGGCCGGTGTTGTCGTATGCCTGAANGTGGCTGCGGTTGTACCTGTTTGTGGCGCCGTTGTTGTACCAGAAAAAGTTCCCGTATATCCTGTTGCCTCTCCCGTACACTATGAAAACACCGTAGTTGGTGTTGTTGGATAGTGTGTTGCGTATGATCCGGTTCCTATTGGAGTTCATCAAACGTATTCCATATCTGTTCCAGCCGCAGGTGTTGTATTCCACGGAGATGTCTTCGGAGTAGTATAGATATATACCGGACACGGCGTTTTCGGTGAACGAATTGTTGCTCACCACGCACTCTCCGGAATTCCTGAGAACCGCACCGTCATCGTTGCGATTGAATGTATTGCGGTCCACGGTGCACCGCGTTGATTCGCATATCAAAAGCCCCACCTTATTACCTGTGAGTGCGTTCTGTCCAACGCGGATGTTTTCGGAGGACTTCACAGCCACACCCACATGCGAGAGGGAACACACATTACTTTCAACCCTTATATTTGAGCTCTTCCAGATGTATATGCCCCACACATTGTCATAGAGTTCATTTCCCGATATGCGGATGGCCGAGGAATGGCCGACCAGAATGGCTGCGGTCGTGTTTTCTATTGAGAGATTTTTTATTTCCAGAGACATAACGTTCCCGAGTATGACCTGCCCCGCATCTTCCGGTACCGAGGCGTAACCCACACTCTCATTCCGGAAATAGTAAACGGGTTTCCCGTTCACCGTGTTGTTGGTGGGAATATCCTGCGTGGTGAACGCCTCAAATCCACCGTTGATCATTATGCTACATTTTATCATCACATTGCCGTAGACCCGCGTGTGGGTGGAGCCGTCCAGGTATAATCCACGCCCACAGCGGGAGCATACATTGCCAATTAACATGTTGGATTCGGAATCAATCAGGAGTATGCCGGCGAACGTGTTCTCCTGGCATATATTGCCTCTCAGAGAATTCCGGTCGGAAGAGTATAGAAGAATGCCGCAACCGCGTGGTAGAATCGGGGGCGACGGTAGAGCGGCCATCCTGGTATCACGCTCATCCCCAGAGTTGTAACCGCATTTGTTATCATGGACGATGTTTTCCCTGGAATCTTCCAGGAGTATACCAACCTTGTTGTAGGTGCACGTATTGCGTCTGATTGCGTTGCCCATACCACCCGTGACCGCTATCCCATAGGTGTTCCCGGTGCACGCGTTGTCCTCCACAGAGACATTTCTGCACTCATCCAGCGATATGCCTGCGATGTTGCCTGACGTGTTGCCTGTGCATTTATTCCGGGAGAGCGTGCTCTCCCATGACCCGCGGACATGGAGCCCGTATCTGTTTCCATCGCATACGTTGTCCACCAGGACGATATTGGTGCTGTACTGTACCGATATACCCATCTCATTCCATGAGCATGTATTATTCGCCACGACGTTGGTGAGGCGTTCAGTCCCGGATTCATCCCCCTCCACCGAGACGTCTGGAAGGCCGGCTGTAGGCGGCGGAATGCCCGGGTCGGCATGTCTGAAAGCGCTGAAAAATGCGCTCGGTCTCGTGGCGCTCACACCCCCACCTCCCACGCCCGCCTGCAAACTCCCAGGTGGAAGACCGGAGATCATCACGCTTATCCCCGCACCTCCGTTATACGTGCAGTTGTTCCGGAGCACCCTGAAACCCCTCACAAAGTACAGCATGATACCCAGGGAGTTCTTTGTGCATATGTTGTTCTCAACGGTTGCGTTCGCGACGTTGTACAGGGAGATGCCCGCACCCACATGGTAGGGGAAGGACGAATATAGGGCATTTATTATATAGCAGCCCCTCACAACGAAGTGAACCGTCGTGTTGCCTATGAATATGCCCGCACCTGCACCACCGGCATCAATCATGTAATTCTCTATGACGTAGGGGTTATCTGCGGTTCCGTTCCCGGGCCAGCCCTCGCTCGCCGCCATGAGAGCGAACTCCTCATCGCCGTTTATACGGATGACCTCGCGGATTCTCAGGTTCCTGGGCTGAATATGGTCCGACGTGATCTCATATTCCCCGTCTACGCCGGTGAGACCCACGGCGGTGTACAGCAGCACCACCGCCATGACAAGGGTTTCAACTTTATGAAGCGCAACCTCCACACCTATGCGATGGGAATCCATGTTTTTAAACATTTTTACGATTTTAACACGGCGGCATAGAGACATCAATCAAAGCAGAATATCAATGGGAGTTCTCCGAAGAGTTCGTCAATTGAAGATCTATCCGTGCAGAAAACTGAACCACCGGGCCAGCGCGGTGCAGACAGGGGTCACACACCGGCTGTGAGAGCCATCAATACGCCCACCCCTATGAACACGAATCCCATAACGTTTCTGAGAACTTCGCGTCTGAGGCGCCTGCCGAGCCACCTGCCCAGCCAGACGCCCACGGCCGTGACGACCGCGAACCCGATTGCGGCCCCTGCGAATATCTCCACGGGTGCGCCGAAGGACGCCGTGAGCGCTATGGTCGCCAGTTGCGTTTTGTCACCCATCTCACCCACGAAGGTGAGGGCAAAGGCGTGGGCGAAGAGGCGCTCATCGCATTTCTCCTTGCCCTCATCATCCCCATCGCGCTCGAGAAGTGTTTTCACGCCGAAGATTATGAATAAAGCGCCGGCTCCGATGTGTATCCACAGGAGGGGAAAGAAGGTGAGTATGACGGTGCCCGCCGCCACCCCCAGGGCCGTCACCAGCAGGAGGGCCGAGAGCACCGATGCGAAAACAACGGTGTGGTTGTGTCGGGAGGACAGGGTCACCGCTATGACCTGCGTTTTGTCTCCCATCTCCGCGAGGAGTATGAGGGCGAGGGCCGTTGTGAAGGCTGTTAAATTCATGGCATCGGGGGGCTCAGAGCTGCCCCCGGACCTTTTCCAGAACGGCGCGGTGCCGCTCCACGACTTCCTTCAGTATCTCCTCCGCCTCGCCTCTCACGCTTTCCCTGTATCCCTCGTCCTCCACGCCGGGCAGGTTTATGATCACGTTGAGATATGCGCCGTAGGCGGCGGAGTAGGCCATGAGGGCAGCCACTCCCGCATCGCTCAATGCATTTCTATTGCCCTTCTCCGCCAGCGCCTCGGCGAGGGCCAGCAGGCGCCTGCTCAGCCGCATGCTCGTTAGGGGCACCTCTATGGCCCTCCTAGTGGCTTCCTGGATTTTCTCGTTTCTTATGCGCATCTCCTCCTCCGTCTTCTTCGGGAGCTTCATGGCGGCCATCAGCGCATCAAAGGCCTCCGTGTCCCTGTCCACGAGCCGGAGATACTCGTCCTTCAGGTGCTGTGCCTCCACGGCTATCTCTTCCATCTCCTCCCAGACGTCCGCGTACTTCTTCTTCCCGTGCGTCAGATTCGCCACCATGGACGCAAGAGCCGCTGAGAGCGCACCTGACAGCGCGGCGACGCTCCCTCCACCGGGGGCGGGAGAGTCGCGGGAAAGCTCATCCGCGAAACCCTTGAGAGACATATCCACGAGTTTCTTCCTCTTCTGGAGTTTCTCTATCTTGTACTCTATGACCTTTTCCGTCGGGTCGAACTCGGCGACCTCGTTCAGCCCGAGGGACACGACCGCCATGTGGACGATGTCCTCCTCCGGTATGCCCGTGCACTTACCCTGCTTCTTCAGGTAGTGCCTTCCGCACTCCAGCAGCGCCTCCCTGGGTATGAGGCCCACGAGTTCGCTGCCGGTGACGCGGAGCCCCACCTTTTCCGCCTCCTCAACGCACGTGTCAAAGACCTTCCAGAGGGGGGTGATCTTGTAGTTCGTCAGGTTTATGGAGATCTGGGCGCGGTTGTACTCCTCTATGTACCATCCTATCGCGCGGACGGCCTTAAGTTTCCCGGGGACCTGAACCTTCGTGCCGTCCTCCATCTTCTTCTTGTACCCCTTCTCCCTTATCACCTTCGCAACCTTGTTCGCCAGCTTCTTATCCTTCGTGTTGAGGTTCACGTTGTAGGCGATAAGGAACTCCCTTGCCCCTATCACTGTTGCGCCCGTCTTCGCCACCCTCTCGTTCCACTCGGCGGGCCCGAAGTCCGGCTTCCACTTCGGGTCCTTCAGCTTCTCAGGGAGCGCCTCGTACTCACCGGCGCGTATGTCTGCCAGGCTCCTGCGGTAGTCCGCGGTTGCCGCGTACTCGTAGAGATAGACGGGTATGCCGAGCTCCCTTCCCACGCGCTCCCCGACCTCCCTCGCGATCTGAACGCAATCCTCCATCGTGACGCCGCTCACGGGAACGAAGGGACAGACGTCGGTGGCGCCCATACGGGGGTGCTCGCCCTTGTGATACCTCATATCTATGAGTTCCGCGGCCTTCTTTATTCCTCTGAAGGCCGCCTCCTTCACACCCTCCGGCGTGCCGACGAAGGTGACGACCGTTCTGTTCGTGGCCGCGCCGGGGTCCACGTCCAGCACGTAAACGTTCTCAACGGAGGCGATCTCCTCCACTATGGCGTTGATGACGTCCATATTCCTGCCCTCGCTGAAGTTGGGCACGCACTCCACTATCCTGTCCATGCGAACCACCTGAAAGGGGAATGGCTCAACCGGTATTAATACGCTTTTGCATGGTAAGGGTAATAACGGCCGCCAGCCATGTCGGGGG
>MTNG01000045.1 GCA_002011395.1 Candidatus Aciduliprofundum sp. JdFR-45 | reverse complement strand
GTGGACGTGGACGCGGAGAACGTCGTCGTGACCACGGGCGTCACCGAGGCCCTCATGCTCATATTCGGGGCGGCGCTGGAGGGGGGTGACGAGATACTCGTGCCCGGCCCGACCTACCCGCCCTACATCACCTACGCGAGGTTCTACGGCGCCCGGCCGGTCTCCTACCGCACTGTGGAGGAAGAAGGGTGGGTGCCGGACGTGGACGACATCAGGAGGAAGATAGGCCCGCGGACGAAGTGCATCGCCGTGATCAACCCCAACAACCCGACGGGCGCGCTCTACGACGGAAAGACGCTCAGGGAGATCATGGACCTGGCGGGCGAGCACAACCTCTTCGTCATATCCGATGAAATCTACGATGAGCTGATTTACGAGGGTGAGTTCATATCCCCACCGTCCCTCGCCCCCGACGTGCCCGCGTTCCTCCTCAACGGGATCTCAAAGGTCTTCTTCGCCCCGGGGTGGAGGATCGGCTACATGGCGCTGAGGGATGAGGAGGGCGTCATGGCCGACATCTGGGACGGGATACTCAGGCAGGCGAGGGCGCGGCTGTGCCCCAACACACCCCTGCAGGTGGGGTACCTCGCCGGGCTGCGCGGTCCCCGCGATTTCCTGTGCGAGGCCATAAGGAAGCTCAGGGAGAGGAGGGACTACGCGGCGCGGAGGATAAACGAAATTGACGGGCTGAGCGTCGTTTCCCCGAAGGGCGCTTTCTACATGTTCCCGAGGGTGGAGGGCTGCGAGGACGACAAGAAGTTTGTTCTGGATTTACTCCACACCAAGCACGTGCTGGCCGTGCACGGCTCCGGCTTCTGCCCCACCTACGGGCGCGGGCACTTCAGAATCGTGAACCTCCCGCCCGTGGAGTACCTGGAGAGGGCCCTGGACCGCGTGGAGGAGTTCATGCGGGAGAGGAGCTGAAACCCTCCACCTCGTAGCCGGCCGATGCGAGCACCTCCGCCGCCTCGCGCGGCAATCGTATCTTTCCTGCTCTGCACCTTATCTCGCAGTATTCCCCGGCCAGGTCCTTCCCCATCCGCGCACCCCTGTAATCACCCCTATCTATGCGCCGGAACTTCTCGGGGGCGTGGGGGAGGGATATGTGCGTTGACGTGGCCTCCATGTCCGCCATGTATCTAACCCTTCGCGTCTTCCTCACAGTTCTCAGAGAATCCGGGATGATTGCGACCGGAAGGACAGGAATATATACCACCGCCATGTAAAGCAGGGACCAGAAAATCATCGCACCGTAGGGCCGGATGGCGGGATTTGCCGCTGTCAGGTAGGATATCGTAAAAGATGCCGTATAAAGCAGGAAGATAAGAAGAATAATTGCGGTATTTTTGAATACATTCCCGCCCCTATGTACGCCTGTCCTGGTTGGCTTCGTATTCATAAGGGCAAACCCTCCCTTCTTGGCAAAGAATGGCAGATTTGACATCTTTTTATATACCTCGTACGGCACTATGTACCTTTTTCCTGAGACAGTTTCCATCTTCGCTTCCCTGAAGTAGTACAGTGGGTGAAGTTCAATCCGTATTTTCTTTATGTTGCCGTAGGGTATGCCCTCAGGGCGGTGGAGTTTCAGCCGCGATGTTGTCGGCGGAAAGATCATTCCATCAGCACCCGCCTGTGCATGATATCGCAGATGTTTGATGTGTCTATTCTTTTTAACGGCCACTATGCACATGGCCTTGCCGACGGCAAACAGGCTGAAAATGATAAAATAAACAATTCGGAGGTGCTCTCCACGCTGAACGGACTGACTGTAAGCCACGACGCCCCCGAGCATCCCAACGAAAAGCACAAACCACAAAATAAAAAACAGGAAGGCGATGTATCCGGCATTACCGATCATATCCGGTGTTGGAGCGATGGCGTTTCTCAGCGCCCTCTCATATTCATTCAATCCCTTTTCATCATCCCTCAGATACGCAAGTACCGAATCGTCCAGTTTATCCGGAATTTTTCTATTCAATATCATCATAACCTTAAGGGGTTCATATATTGTGTATCTGCTCCGGGCGCTGAGTTTGAAGGTTTTACCGTCATAATGGAACACCAGCGTTTTTACGGGAACCCCGTCTTTTAGCCGTTTTGAGGGCTCAACGGTCACCCTTCGTATTCTATTCCATGGTATGAAAACCTCCTTTCCCGTCTGACTGTGGGGGGTGGAGGGCGGGCTGATTCCCCCCTCGTAGATGCGCAGAGGGGCCTTTCGCCGTTCCTCATAGAACGCCGCTGCGGTCATCAAAATGGGTACCGTGCTGAATATCAACAGGTTCACACCCCCGCCAGTTATCGTCATGGCGCAAACAAGGCAGAATATACCCAGGGAGATGATGAGCAAAATCATATACGCTTTCAAAAATTTTTCACGTGCTTTTTCTGCCTCCTCACACGCGTACAGAAGATTCCCTCCGCGGCCCTCACCCTCCATATGCTCAGATGTATGGCGAGATATATAAACATTCATGAATGGCTGGCTATCCTTCCACCGGGTACCCCGCGGACTTCAGTATGTCTGCGGCCTCACGGGGAAGCCGTATTTTTCCCGCCCTGCACCTTATCTCGCAGTACTCCCCCGCGATGCCCTTTCCAAGCCGGGCCCCCTCGTAGTCAACCCGGTTTATACGCCGGAACTTCCGTGGAGCGTACGGCAGGGATATGTGAGTCGGCGTCACCTCCATCTCCGCCATGTATCTGGCTCTCTGGAGCCGTATCTCCTCGGCAACGTCGTTTACGCCTTTAGTGAGCAAACCGATACTTCCCACCACCAAAATCACAAAAGACGTAAGGAATATTGCGGAGGTGTCCAGCCACGCCGGTTCAAAATACACGAGCAGGAAGATTCCCGTGTACAGGAATAAGAAGAGATGCATGAAGACAGCCGCTCTGGGCACGCTCCATCTGAGCACCTGACCCCCGCTCGAAGCGGGCGAGCGGTTCACGCGGGCGGCGGCATCCACCATCTCAAAGTACGGCAGGGATGAGATCTTCTCATAGACCTCATAGGGCACGGTGTACCTCTCCCCTGAAACGGTCTCAATCTCCGCCTCACCGAAAAAGTATGCCGGGTGGAGTTTCATCTTAGCGAACTTTATCTCTCTGTACGGTAATACGTCCCGCGTTCTGAAAATGAGGCGTGCTAAAAGGGCAGTGGGGAAGACCACACCACTCTCCCCTGCTTTCGCACCGTAGCGTATGTGATGTAACTGCCTCCTTTCCGCCATGATGAGAGCGATCACTACAGGTCCCATGCTGATAACGGCGAAGAGCACAAAAAACACGGCCCGAAGCCACCCATACCCCATTATGTGGGTCAGATATGCGAGGTTTCCCCCGGCCACACCTCCTATAACCGCCACGAAGAAACAGAGTACCAGCATGAATGAGTGCATCAGGTTTTCCACCTTAATTTTTCTTTCCGCATTTGAATACAGGTGCGCCATATGGGGCGGCACTTCTTTGTGCCCTCCTTTCAGATAGTAGAGCACGGACCTGTCCAGCTTGTTGGGAATGCATTTTTGAAGGGCCTTCATAACCTCCAGTGGCTCATATTCTATTCCATTTTGGCCCCAGTGCGTTATCTCAACCACACCGTCGTGGTGATGTATGAATATGCTTCGCACTGGAAATATATGCCTTTCCTTTGATGGGCCCACCTCAACCCTATGCACGCGGTTCCACGGGATGAAGATTTCCCTGCCCAGAACAGAGTAGATGTACGGTCTGTTCGGCGCCGTGAAACCGCCCTCGTAAATCCGCAAAGGCATCTTCCGGGTGACTTCGTAGTACACGATGACCAGAACAGCGACGGGGATGCAGGAGATGAGGAAATACGGTTTCAGTCCGGTGCGTGAAGACTCCGCTATGATAACCATTGTATTGCTGGCGATGAAAAATATCAACGTTATCATCGTCATGCGTCTCAGCAGTATCCACCTCTTCTCCGCCTCCCTGCACACGTACAGCGGTTTTCCCCTCTGATTGACCATGGAGTCAAATTTATATGGGAATACATAAAACATGTGGTCAGGAGCGATGTTCAGAGTCGCCCGTGGGAGGACACCTTTTTATATCCCCGCGGTTATCCCCGCACATGCGCCTCTTCGGGACGAACGGCGTCAGGGGAAAGGTTCCGCTGGAGATAAACCCGGCCTTCGGCCACAAACTGGCCATGGCCATAGCCATGTGCTTTGAGGACCGCGAGTTCTTAATCGGCGGGGACACGAGGAAGAGCACACCCGCCATAAAGGAAGCGGTCATATCCGCGCTGCTCGCCTCCGGGAAGGACGTCGTGGATCTNGGCGTGCTTCCCACCCCTGCCCTCCAGCACGCGTGCATGGTTAGGCGGAGGCCGGGGGTGATGATAACGGCGAGCCACAATCCCCCCGAGTTCAACGGCATCAAGGTCATAGCGAGCGACGGGACGGAGTTGATGAGGGGCGACGAGGAGAGGATTGAAAAGGCCTTCTACTCCGAGAAGTACTGGTATGTCTCATGGGAGCGGTTTGGTGAGGTCACGCGGACTGATTACACGGAGGAGTACGTGAAAAGCGTGGTCAGCCGCGTGAACGCATCGCTGATCTCCGGTGCGGGCATAAGCGTCATAGCGGACCTCGCCAACGGGGCGGCGTGGCGCACCACGCCCGCCATACTGCGCCGCCTCGGAGTGGCGCAGAAG
>MTNG01000139.1 GCA_002011395.1 Candidatus Aciduliprofundum sp. JdFR-45 | reverse complement strand
TATGTCGCTATTATGCTTATGATAAATATAATTAATACACCAAGCATAATCATATTGTTTTTCGGGTCCGTGTTGACTATTATCTTCTCGTAGTACAGAATAAACATAACAATGCAGATCATGTCCAGCACTATGGCTTCAAAGAACTTTCTTCTCCGTCCTTCAACGCTATCAAGCCATGGCATCCCAGACACTCCTCTCGCCAGTTCTTTCCCTCTATTCACCTCTTTTTTCATTTTCATCACGCTCCTGCGAAAATTGTACCTCTACCTCATCATAAAATTCATAACGTGGTCCTTGGCGATTCGCGCACATCCCGCACATAGGGCCATTTGAGAGCATCCCGCATCACACCTCCATACGTCCATTTCTTTACGTCTCTCAAGCCACCTTTTATATCTCTCCTCGTGCTTCGCTTTGTGGTAATCCTCCATAGTTTTTATCCTTATCACCTCTTGTTTGGCCGTCCACCACTTACCTGTTCTCCTAATTATCCCAAATTCTGTTCCGAGATCATCCATACATCTTTTGAATTTTAAATTTCTCTTGTGAAACTACGATGTGTTTTTTATCATCTTTGTGTTTTGCACTTCAGAAATATATCCCTTTAATCTCCACTCCTCCAGAAACAGAGTAAAGTCCCAAAATGTGTCAATAAAGGTAGATAATGTAATAAGCACCCCCGAACGATGCCACATTTTTCAAGTTCTTTTTTGGTGGGGGGTTTTCTTGGTAATACACAAGGCGTGTCCCTTTCCCCTCGAAACTTCCCATTCTATCGCCATCCTCCAGTCCGTTACGCCGCATATTCCCTCCGATATATGGCCTATTTGAATAAGATTTTTCCGCCTGGTGCCCTTTTCTGGCCACAGATGGCCAAAAGGCTTAATTAGGTGGGATTTGCATGTGGCCGTCGTGAGAACGCTCGCGATTGCGCTGGTTCTGCTCATCTCCCTGTCCGGCGTTGCCATCCCGCAGGAGAGCTCGGAGCCGACGTGGCTCCTCCTCGTGTACATGGGGGCGGATAACAATCTAGAGAAGTACGCCCTCCAGGACTTCCTGGAGCTCTCCCGGGCGGTCTTTGACAACGTGAAAGTGGTAGTGCAGATGGACAGGCACACGTCGTGGAATCCCGACAGCGGCTATTCCGACGCATACGGCAACTGGACGGGCGCCATGCGCTTCGTCCTCACGCGCGGCATCACGCCGGACCCTGCCAACGCGACCGCTGACCTCGGAGAGGTGGACATGGGCAACCCCTCAACGCTCCGCGACTTCATCGTGTGGGCGGTGGAGAACTTCACCGCCGACTACGTAATGCTGGACATCTGGGACCACGGGACGTTTGAGCAGTCGGTGGTGTACGACGCAAATCCCGGTTCGTACCTCGGACTGGGCGAGGCGAGGGACGCCATAGAGGAGGCGGAGCGAATCACAGGCCGGAGGATAAGCATACTCGCCCTGGACTCGTGCGGCATGGGCTCACTTCAAACGGTGGCCTACTTCCACAACGTGACGGACTACCTGATAGCGTCGCAGAAGGATGTGCCGGCGGATGGCTTCGCCTACGACGATGCCCTGGAACTGATACGCGAGAGGGGCGCCTACGACCCGCGGTCGTTCGGCGGCGCCTTCGTTGAGTCGTACGGGAACTGGGCCAGGAGCGTCTACGAGTACAGCGGCATCGCCGTGACGCTGGCCATGTACGACATGGGGAACGCAACGGCGTTCTTCTCGGAGATGAACAGCGTGCTTGACTCGCTCATCTCTGATCTGGCGTACGAGCCCCTCCGGGGAGATGTGAGGGCAGCCGCGGATAAGACGCTCAGGTTTGAGGGTTCCGGGAACAGGGACCTCCTGGATTTCTTCAGGCAGGCGTACAACGAGACGGGGGACCAGCGCTCCCTTGAGAGGTACGAGCGGATGGAGACCGCGCTCCGGTCCTTCATCGTCAACTTCACGTCCTACACTCCACCCCAGGTGGCGCCGGGAACAATGCCCGCCGACGGCGCGTGCGGCCTATCCGCGTACCTGCCGTCCTACTACCCCCCGTGGTACGCCTCAACACCCCTCGGGGAGGCCACGCTCTGGGACGAGTTCCTGTACGCCCTCTATGAAGGCGAGACCTACGCGGGCAACGGGACGATGAGCGTATCTCTCAACGGCACGCAGGTGAGCGTCGCGTGGAACGTGTCCGCCGACCATGTCATCCTCATGGTGGCGGGCGAGACGTACAACCTCTCCTCCTCCGGCGTTCTGAACATCACGGTGCCCTACGGCGCGTGGCGCGTGGACCTGTACGGCTACAATGAATCGGGCCTCGTCTACTGGGCGGGGGAGGGGATAAACGTCACAAAGCCCTTCACAATAGCGGGCAGAATTCTCATCAACGGGGAAATGCCGGAAGAGCCGGTCCCCGTGAACATTTCCGTGGATGATGCGGTCTACCATGTCCTCCAGAACTCAACGGGATTCTCGCTCACTCTTGAATACCCCACGGAGATCAACGAGACGTCCATTATAGTCATCTCGGTGGAATACGGGGGGGAGACCTATACGCAGGAGGTGGATTTTGAACATGCGGGAAACATAGTGATGGACATACGGCCCCCGCGGCCGCCGGACATGCTGATAATTGCCCTCTTTCTGTCCGTGCTGGCGCTGATCGGGGCCATTGGCATCTACCTGCTGAGGTGATGCGGCCTGTTCAGAGTGGTGGCGGAGGACGGAGGCGCGAGGCGTGGGGTTCTGAAAACGCCCCACGGAGACGTGGAAACGCCACTCTTCATGCCCGTCGCCACGAAGGGAACGGTGAAGGCCGTTCCTCCGAATCTCCTGGAGGATGCCTGTGTGACCGCGCTCATATCCAACGCCCTCCACCTGTACCTCCGGCCCGGCGTGGACGTTGTGGAGAGGCACGGAGGTATACACCGCTTCATGAACTTCCACGGCGCCATCTTCACGGACAGCGGCGGCTTTCAGATGCTCAGGGAGGGTTTCCTCCTGGGGGTGCGGGAGGAGGGCATACTGTTCCGGTCGCCCTACGACGGCTCGCGCCATTTAATCACGCCTGCGAGGAGCAGGGAGATGCAGGCGCGGCTGGGGAGCGATGTGGCCATGGCCCTGGACCACTGCCCCCATTACAGCCACGACCGCCGTCTGATGGAGAAGGCGGTGGAGAGGACCCTTGAGTGGGCGGTGGAGTTCATAGACGCCATGCCCCGCGGCTCTCAGATGCTCTTCGGAATAGTGCAGGGCGGCGTCTTTGAGGACCTGCGGGAACGGTGCGCTTCGGCTCTCGCGGAGATGGATTTTGACGGTTACGGCATAGGTGGGCTTTCCATAGGTGAGACGCGGGAGGAGATGCTCCGCGCGCTTCAGGCATCGCTCTCGCATCTTCCCGAGGAAAAGCCGCGGTACTTCATGGGGCTGGGGAGCCCGCCGGAGATACTGGAAGCGGTGGCCATGGGCGTGGACATCTTTGACTCTGTGTACCCCACGAGAAACGGGAGACATGCGACGGCGCTCACGTCGGAGGGGCGGCTGGACCTGCGGAAGGGGAGGTACGCCGGCGATATGAGGCCCATAGAGGAGGGGTGCGACTGCTACGCATGTCGCAACTTCACCCGGGCCTACATACGCCACCTGATATCGGAGGATGAGATATTGGCGAAGACGCTCGTGAGCGTGCATAACATACGGTTCCTCACCTCCCTGATGGAGAGGACGAGGGAGGCCATAGAGGAGGGGCGGTTTGAGGAGCTGAGAAAGGAGTTTGCGGGGTGGAAGTGAAAGCGGACACGAAACGATTTATACACCGCTCCCCCTACACGTATCCATGCACGTTGCCACCGACGTGGGCGGGACCTTCACGGACTTCATAGTTTACGACGGGGGAGAGCTCAGGGCCTTCAAGGTGCTGACAGCGCGCAGTCCAGAGGAGGGCGTGCTGAAGGGTCTCGGGGATATGCGCCTCGCGTCCTTCTCCCACGGCACCACGCTCGCGACGAACGCGCTCATAGAGGGGAGGGGGGCGAGAACGGCGCTCGTCGCCACGGAGGGGTTCGGCGACGTGATATTCATAGGCAGGCAGAACCGCCTTGACATTTACGATTTTGAGGCGAGAAAGGCGCTGCCGCCGCTGGAGAGGGATATGGTTGTTGAGGTCCGCGAGCGGATCGGCCCGGGCGGCGAGGTCATCCGCCCGCTCACGCCGGAGGAAGTGGAACGGGTGGTGAGTGTTCTCGAGGAGAAGGGCGTGGAGAGCGTTGCCGTCTGCCTCCTCTTCTCCTTCGCGGGCGATGCGCACGAGAGGGCTCTCGGCGAGGCGCTGAGAAAACGCTTTCCCCATGTATCGCTCTCCTGCGATGTCGCCCCCGAGTTCCGGGAGTACGAGAGGACTGTGACGACCTTCGTCAACGCCTACGTGGAGCCGGCCGTGAGGGAGTACCTGCACGTCCTTCACGGGGCCACGCGGGAGGACATGTGGGTCATAACCTCCGGGGGCGGATGCGTTCCGGCGGCGAAGACCACGCCCGTGAGCATGATCCTCTCGGGGCCTGCCGGCGGCGTCACCGCATCGCGCTACCTGTGCCACCTGAAGGGGGTGAGGAACGCGATAACGATAGACATGGGCGGCACGTCAGCGGACGTGGCCGCCATCGTGGACGGCGAGGTGCGGCGCGCCTACAGGGGCGAGATAGCGGGGCTGCCGCTCCACGTCCCCATGGTGGACATGGTGACCATAGGCGCGGGCGGAGGTAGCATAGCGTGGGTGGATGAGGGCGGCGCGCTCCACG
>MTNG01000074.1 GCA_002011395.1 Candidatus Aciduliprofundum sp. JdFR-45 | reverse complement strand
TCACGCTGTTGGAGCCGGATGAGAGAAGGTATATGCCGTAACTGTTCTGCGACACCGTGTTTCCCACCACGTTCGCCGAGGTGGAGAGCCTGAGATAGACGCCGCTTTCAGCGTTTCCCGTTATGGTGTTGTTCCTGATGACCGTGGAACTTGAGTAGTACACAGCGGTCCCGTTTCCGGTGTTGTTTGAAATGGTGTTGTCCTCAACAGTGTTTCCGTCTGACGAGGACCCTATGTAGATGCCGTGTATGCCGTTGTACCGGACCGTGTTGCCGCTCAGCCGGTTGCCGTCGCAGCGGTAGTAGATATATGTGCCGTTGAAGGTGTTGTTCGTGATTATGTTGTTGCCCAGAGTGTTGTAGGAGGAGTAGTAGATGTACACACCGTCTTCGGTGTTGTTGTGTATGCTGTTCCCATCCAGCAGGTTTGAGTTGGCGTACGTGGATAACCACACACCGTTTCTGCATCCGGACAGAGAGTTGTTCCTCACCGTGTTGTACGATGAGGAATATGCGTACAGACCTGCGTTTGTGCAGCCGGTTACCGTGCTGTTGCCTATGTAGTTGCTGTCGGACAAGTACAGATAGATGCCCATCCCGCCTATGTTTGACACTGTCACGTTGTCTATTACATTCCCGTCCGAGGAGCTGAGGCGGACGCCGTCGGAACTGTTGGCTATGACACAGTTTTCAATCCTCCCGTTGTCGGCGTTGTACAGGGTAATCCCGGCGCCGACGAAGTACGGGGTGGACTGGAATGAGGCGTTGTGCAGGTAGCAATTTCTCACGGTGAAATAGACAGTGGTGTTCCCTATGTAGATCGCGTTTCCTTCGCCCTGGGCGTCTATCTCGTATCCCTCTATTATGTACGGGTCACTCGCGGTGCCCGTCCCGGCCCAGCCCTCGACCGAGGCGGTGGAGGCGAAATCGGCATCGCCATCTATCCTTATTATGGCGTGGGGCACGTATGCGCGCGTGACCGTCGCCGCGTCTCGGAGGCCATCGTGGACAGATGTGTCCATGGGTGCGGGCATGTACACAAAAGAGAGCACTATTATCACAGATATGCTCACCAGACACATTTTTATCATATGTCGCTCAGACATAAGCCCGTAAAACGGGATTCGCCATATAAATGTTACTCAACAGATCTGGTATAGTCGCCGCCCTCAACCGGCGTCCAGTCCCGCTGTATCCTGCGCACGAGGTCCCTCCGGGTGATCACGTACAGCCACGCCCTGCCAGCCGGGGTGTCCACGGCCACCCTCGTGTAGTACCACGGATAACCCTCAAGGCCGTCCAGCCTCTCCATTGTGGCGCTGTCAACCCTGTACACCTCAACGTATATCCGTCTCTCATCGGCGCAGGGCACGAGGGCGGGGAATCCCGATGCGTACATCTGGTACGGCACGCGTATCCAGCCCTCCCAGAGCAGCGTGCATCCACCCAGGAGGTGATGGTTCCCCATCCCGCGGCGGAGCGTGCCGTAGACGGCCACAAGGGGCATATCGTACCATTCAGCGGGTGTGTATAAAAACATTTCCACGAAGTATGGAAAAGTATATGTAATCTCCTCTGTATCCGCACACAGTTCCTTCAAAGGGGGTTGATTCAGATGAATCCGGTGCTCATGGGAACAGCGGCGGGCCTGATAGCCCTTGCGATAGCGGGATATCTGGCCGTTTATGTCAGGAGACAGGACCCCGGCACGGAGAGGATGCGCGAACTCTCCGATGCGATTTACAGGGGTGCCATGACGTTTCTCAACAGGGAATACAGGACGATAGCGGTCTTCGCGGCCATCGTGGCCGTGATACTGACGTTGATGGGCTACGCCTATCCGGAGCGCATGCATCCGGGTGCGGCGCTCACCTTCATATTCGGCGCAACGCTTTCCGTCCTCGCTGGCAACCTCGGCATGAGGATAGCCACCACGGCCAACGCAAGGGCCGCGAACCGTGTGAGGGAGAGCACCCGCGCGGGCTTTGAGATCGCCTTCTCCAGCGGTGCCGTCATGGGTCTCAGCGTCGTGGGTCTCGGCCTGACCGGCATAACGGTCGTCTTCCTTCTGGCCGGGCACCTGGGCATACCCGCGGAGGTCCTCCCATCGCTCCTCTTCGGGTTCAGCTTCGGCGCCTCCTCCATAGCCCTCTTCGCGAGGGTGGGCGGGGGCATCTACACGAAGGCGGCGGACGTGGGCGCGGACCTCGTGGGAAAGGTTGAGGCGGGCATACCCGAGGACGACCCCCGCAACCCGGCGGTGATCGCGGACAACGTGGGCGACAACGTGGGCGACGTGGCCGGCATGGGGGCGGACCTCTACGAGAGTTACGTGGGGTCCATAGTTGCCACCATCGCCCTGGGCCTGCTCCTGCACAGCGACGTGCTGACGTACCTCCCCATAGTGCTGTCAGCCCTCGGGATATTCTCCGCCATAGCCGGCATAGGGCTGACGCGCACCCTCGCGGGCAACAACGCCTCCAGGGCGATGAACACGGGGGTTGTGTCCAGTTCGGTAATAATGACCGTCCTCACCCTCGTAGCGGTCTTTTACCTCTCCGTCCCCAGCCCGTGGCAGGTTTTCGGCGCGACCCTCGCGGGGTTGATAGTCGGCATAGTCATAGGCCTCTCAACGGAGTATTACACGTCCCACGACTACAGCCCGACGCGGTTCATATCGGCTGCGGCCGAGACGGGCGCGGCCACGGTTCTCATAATAGGCATATCTGTGGGGATGCTCTCCACGCTGATACCCGTCATCGCCATAGTCGTGGGCATGGTCACCGCGTATGCCCTCGCAGGGGTGTACGGCATAGCGATAGCGGCCGTCGGCATGCTCTCCACGCTCGGGATGAGCCTCGCGATGGACGCGTACGGGCCCGTGGCGGACAACGCGGCGGGCATAGCGGAGATGGCCGGGCTCGGAAAGGAGGCCAGGGAGCGCGCGGAGGCGCTGGACGCCGTGGGCAACACGACCGCGGCCATAGGCAAGGGCTTCGCCATCGGCTCCGCGGCCCTCACGGCCCTCGCCTTCTTCGCCACCTACGGGCAGAGCATCGCGGAGGATTTCACGGTCAATCTCCTTCAGCCAGAGGTGAGCGCGGGCATATTCGTGGGCGCGCTCATGCCCTTCGTGTTCTCCGCGCTGGCTCTCATGGCCGTAGGAGATGCGGCCAAGGACATGGTTGAGGAGGTTCGGCGCCAGTTCAGGGAGATACCCGGGCTCATGGAGGGCACGGCCAAGCCCGACTACGAGAGGTGCGTGGACATATCCACGAGGGCGGCTCTCAGGAAGATGGTCCTGCCCACGCTTCTGGCGGTGCTGGTTCCGATATCGGTCGGCGTTCTCTTCCGCGCACTGATGAACGACCCGCTGGCCGGCGCGAGGGCTGTTGGCGGCGTGCTGGCGGGCGCGATATCCACCGGGTTCCTCCTCGCCGTGTTCATGGCGAATGCGGGCGGTGCATGGGACAACGCGAAGAAGTACATAGAGAAGGGACACCACGGCGGTAAGGGCAGCGATGCCCACAGGGCAGCGGTGGTGGGCGACACCGTGGGCGACCCTCTGAAGGACACGGCCGGACCGTCGCTCAACATACTCATCAAACTGATGAGCGTCGTCTCGCTGCTCTTCGCTCCGCTCTTCCTGCTCTAAGAAATTATTATATGGTCATCCCGCAATTCACCCCTGCCCGGTGAAGGGAATGATAGCAGAAAAGATAGCAGAAATCAGGAAATACGAGCAGGAAGCCCTCCGAAAACTGGAAGAGGCGACCAGGGCAGCCAGGGAGAGGATAGAGAGGGCAAAGGAGGAGATTGAAAAGGAGTACTCCATTCTGGAACAGGAGATGCGCGACCGCCTGGCCGCCGAGATAGAGGAGGCCCGGAAGGCCGCGGAAGAGGAGGCCCGCAGGATACGCGAGGAAGCCGAGAGGGTCATAGCACGCATAAGGTCCATAGGCGATGACAGGATAGCCGGGGCGGTGGAGGAGACGTACCACATTCTTCTCGAGGGATGAGCCATGCTTCTCCCCGCGAAGATGTCTGAATTTTACGTTCTCGTTCACAGGCGCGACAGGGACAGGGTTATAAAGGCGCTCCACAGGATGGGGATTGCGGAGGTGGACCTCCCCAAGGAACTCCCGCCAGAGGTGAATGTCCACGGCGTGGAGGATGAGCATTCCCGCTTCGCAGAACTTGATTTCCGCGTCACAAAGGTCCTGGAGGTCCTGGAAGGGGTGGCCGAGCACCCCCTTATGCGGATGGCCCAGAAGATAAAGCGCCTCGTTTTCCCCCCGCCACCCGTGAAGTACCCCAGCAGCGAGGTGGAGCGGGAGGCGCTAATACGCGAGGTGGAGGAAACGCTCGCAAAATGCGAGCATCAGGTGCTGGCGCTCCAGAGGAAGAGGGAGGAGATAGCCGAGAGCATTGCAAGGGCGAGGGATCAGATCCGGTGGCTCCGGCATATGCAGGGGTGGAACATAGAGCTATCGGCCCTCGGCGAGAGTCCCTATCTGTTCATAACTGTGGGGACCGTGAGGGACATATCCGCCCTCGTGGGCCGTTTGAGGAAAACGGATGCCATCTACGAGTACAGGGAGATATCGGAGGGAAGGAGGCGGAAAAAGGGGCAGGAACTGTACCTCGTGGCAGTTCTCGCGCACATAAAGGATAAGAAGGCCGTGGAGGCGGCGCTGAGGAACTCCGCGTTTTCAGAGCTCAACTTTGAGGGGCTTTGGGGCACGCCCCCTGAGGTCATAAAAATGCTCCAGGAGCGCATAAAGGACCTGCAGGCGGAGGCGAAGGAGACGCTCAGGAAACTCCGCTCGTTCAGGCGCGAGTTC
>MTNG01000120.1 GCA_002011395.1 Candidatus Aciduliprofundum sp. JdFR-45 | reverse complement strand
GTATGCCGGCTCGCCTCGCGGTGATGAGCGCATCCCGCGAGGAGAGGGCTATCGGTTCGCCGTGGATGTTAAGCGACGTGTTCAGCACCGCGGGAACGCCCGTCTCGCGGTGGAATCTCCTTATCACCTCGCGGAAGAAGGGATTCTCCACGCCCACCTCCTGAGGACGAGACGTCCCATCCACGTGGACGACGGCCGGCGCCGCCTCGGCGAACTCCTCTCCCGCGGGGAAGGAAACCGTCATGAACCTGTTCTCCGCGTAGTCCAGAAAGCATGAGGGGCCATAGCCCTCCAGCACGGAGGGGGCGAAGGGCTGAAATGCATCCCTGTCCAGCATCGCGTTGAGTCTGCCCACCACATCTGGGGCGCGTGGATCCGCCAGGATAGACCTGTTTCCCAGCGCGCGCGGACCGTACTCCATGGGACCGCGGCACACCGCCACGATCTCGCCCTCCGCGAGCAGTTCCGCCACCATCCCAGGATCAGCTTCCTCCCCACGCTGGATGTCTCCGGGGTCGGGGCCGAGATAAACGTGGGGCATCCTCCACGGTCTCCACTTTCCGTCCAGCGCGTCAAAGGACGCCTTCAGATACAGCGCCGCACCCATGGCGAGGCCACCGTCACCCATGTGCGGGTGCACCCAGAGAGAGCCCAGCGTCCTGAGAAGTACGAAGTTCGCACGGACGTTCTGCGCCACGCCGCCAGCGTAAGCCAGCGGGAGGCCGTATTCGTTCCTGAGACGGAGGCCGTACTCTTCCAGCATGCGCTCAAGATGTCTCTGGGCGCTCGCGGCTATGTCGGCATATCTCCGCAGGACCTCACCCCTTTTCATAGCCTCCACGTCCTGCGGCTCCGCGGAGAATGAAAGAAGACGGGACAGCACCTCTGTCGCCTCCCTGCCCACCGTGCCCAGACGGTTTCTGAAGGAGGGATACATCACCTCCATCGCGGCGCTGAGATCATAGAGGGGCCTTCCGTAGGCAGCGAGGGACATAACCTTTCCCTCGTCCTTCATGGGGGTGAAGCCGAGCAGTTCCGTCACGGACGCGTAGAAGTCGCCTACCGAATCAATGTACGTGCTGCTGCCCACGCGGACCATCTCCGGCCCGCGGGCGACGAAGAGCGATGAGGAAAGGCCGTCTCCGGCGGCGTCCAGACTCAGCACGACCGCCTCTCCGTGGCCGGAGGTGAGGTAAGCGGAGGCGGCGTGGGCGACGTGGTGCTCAACGAAGATCGCGCGTCTGCGCCAGTCCTCGCCGATGAGGTGGGAGAGGTGCATGTCCAGGTTTTCCAGCCGCTTTTTCCTGCGGAAGAGCCCGGCTATTGCCACGTAATCCACTTCGGCGTTACCATGCAGAAGATACTCCACGGAGCGGAGGGGGAAACCCCTCTGAAGTTTGACGCGGGTGAACCTCTCCTCGCTGACCGCCTTCACCGCCTCGCCATCTATCAGAACGGCGCCCGCGTCGTGTCCGTCGTGGATGCCCAGTATCCTCATGGCCTTATCCACGTCCCGGCTCTGCCCTCCAGCGCGTCCACAAGCGCCTCGGGCGATGTTATGAGAACCTCCTTCCCGCCGTCCCTGAGAAAGCGGATGGCCGCCTTGACTTTCGGCAGCATGCTCCCGGACCTGAAGTGGCCCTCGCGCATGTACGCCTCGGCCTCCTCCACGCTCATGACGTCTATGCCCCTCTGGTCGGGCGTGCCGAAGTTCAGATACACCTGCGGCACGGATGTGAGTATGAACATCTTGTCCGCCCGTATATCGCGGCCAAGCGTGGCGGAGGCCAGATCCTTATCTATGACCGCCTCCACGCCAACCAGATTTCCGTTCCTCCTCACCACGGGAATTCCACCGCCTCCGACTGCTATCGCTATGAAGCCAGCGTCTATGACCTTCCTTATGACGTCCCTCTCCACGATCTCCAGCGGCATGGGCGACGGAACCACACGCCTCCAGCCCCTTCCGGCATCCTCTATCATGGCCCAGCCCTTCTCCCGCATCAGAACCTCCGCCTCCTCCTTCGTGTAAAACGGCCCTATGGGCTTTGTAGGGTTGCGGAACGCCTCGTCGCTCTCGTCCACGACCACGCGGGTGAGTATCGTCACGACGCCTCTATTCACACCCCTCTCCACGA
Source organism: Candidatus Aciduliprofundum sp. JdFR-45 (assembly GCA_002011395.1). Classification (GTDB taxonomy): domain Archaea; phylum Thermoplasmatota; class Thermoplasmata; order Thermoplasmatales; family JdFR-45; genus JdFR-45. The sequence continues at coordinate 2,765 of MTNG01000120.1, read as the reverse complement.
GGACGTCGTGGAAACTCTGCTCCAGCATGTAGCCGATCTGGCCCTGCGACATCGCGCCGCACACATCCAGGGGCATGGGCGGGACGATGTCCCTGGAGTACTCGTTCTGCAGGAGAATGGCGCCGACCTGCGGGCCGTTGCCGTGCGTGATCACCACCTTATACCTCTCAAACAGCGGGTATATGGACTCCGCTGTCTCCCTCGCCCTTCTGAACTGCTCCTCGGCCGTGCCGCGGTCGCCCGGACGCAGCAGCGCGTTGCCTCCTACCGCGAGAACAAGCGTTTCCATGGTTCCTCACCCGTGGAGGGTGAAGAGATAGGGGTGCCACTATATTAATATGGCGGTCGCCATAATGGACCGGGGAACCTCAACATTTATGCCCCAGTGCCCATTGGGGGTGAGATGGACACGCGTGTGAAGGCGGTGCTGGAGAAACAGGGCTACGGGCTCGTCGGAGAGCACAGCGCCGTGAAGCCCTGCCACTGGCTCAAGAGGGCGCTGGTGGAGGGCGGCACGTGCTACAAGGGGACGTTCTACGGTATAGAGGCACACAGATGCCTTCAGATGACGCCCTCCGTGAACTCATGCACCCAGGCGTGCCTCTTCTGCTGGCGGTTTCAGGGATTCACCGGCGGTGCGCTGGGAGATGACCCCAAATTCATCGTTGAGGAGAGCATACGGCTGCACAGAAAACTGATAAGCGGGTTCAAGGGCAATCCCCGCGTTCCGAGGGAGAGATTTGAGGAGGCGTGGGAACCCAGACACGTGGCCATATCGCTCTCGGGTGAGCCGACGCTGTATCCCCGGCTGGGAGAGCTTATAGAGGAGTTTCACCGAAGGGGGTTCACCACGTTCCTCGTGACGAACGGGACGATGCCAGAAACGCTGGAATCGCTGGACCCGCTACCGACACAGCTCTACGTGACTGTCGCCGCTCCCAACCGCGAGATATACCAGAAACTTTGCCGTCCCTCCATTCCGGACGGGTGGGAGAGGTTGATGAGAACGCTTGAAATGCTGCCCTCACTGGGAACGCGGGTGGTCATAAGGCACACGCTGGTGAGGGGGTGGAATCTGGGTCATGTGGAGGAGTACGCGAAACTTGATGCCATGGCCGAGCCGGATTTCATTGAAGCGAAGGCGTACATGTTCGTGGGCTACTCGCGGAGGCGGATGACCATAGAGAACATGCCGTCCCACGCGGAGATAAGGGATTTCGCCATTAAATTGAGCGAAATTCTGGGCTATGAGGTTCTCGGGGAGAGGAGCGACAGCAGGGTGGTGGCGCTGTCCCGTAGGGGGCAGTAGGGAAATGTTTCAGCATTTTTCGTGCTGCGAGAAAAAGTTAATAATCTAAATATCCATTACTTTCTGCGCGTGCGCTCCGCTGGAGGTGCGATGAATGAAGAAAATACCACTGGCGTTTCCGATAATTGACGATGAAATGATCGAAGCCGCAGAACATGCCCTCAGGAACGAGAGACTCGTTATGGGTGAAAGCGTCTTCAAATTTGAAGAGGAATTTGCGAGATACACGGGCACAAAAGAGGCCGTGTCCACAAACTCGGGGACCATGGCCCTTCACCTCATACTTCTTGCCCTGAGGCTACGAAAGAAAAAGGTGCTCACCACACCGCACTCGTTCATAGCCACATCAAACGCCGCGCTCCACGCTGGCCTGAAACCCGCTTTTGCCGATATAGACCTGGGAAGATATGTTATTGATCCGGCAGAGATAAAAAAGAAAATGGATGAGGACGTTGGTGCCATTCTCCCGGTACATATCTACGGTTATCCCGCAGATATGGACGAGATCATAGGGATCGGTGAAGAATACAACGTGCCTGTGATAGAGGACGCCTGTCAGGCCCACGGTGCGGTTTACGGAGGGAAGAAGTGCGGAAGCATAGGTGTGGCGGGGGCCTTCTCATTTTACTCAATAAAGAACATGACCGTTGGCGGAGACGGAGGAATGGTGACCACGGACGACGAGGAGTTGGCGGAGCTTATGAGAATGATAAGGGACACAGGAAGGCGGACAAAATACGAACATGCAGTTATAGGATACACCGCGAGGCTGAACACCGTTAACGCCGCCATAGGAAGGGTGCAGTTAAGGAAACTGGATTCATGGAATGAACGGAGAAGAGAATTGGCCAGGATTTATAGAAAAATGCTTTCAGATGTTGAGGAGATTGTTCTACCACCTGAGGACGATGATAAAAGGAGACAGGTTTATCACCTCTTCGTTATAAGAACAAAGGACCCCGTGGACAGAGACAGACTTATATCCTATCTCAGGGAGAAGAAAATAGAGACAGGAATACACTATCCGATCCCCATACACCTTCAGCCGTGTTACAGGGAATACGGCTTCCATGATGGAATGTACCCCAACGCAGAACTTGTTTCAAAGAGCGTCATAAGCCTGCCCATGTGCCCCCTTCTTGAGGAGGACGATGTTAAGAGGGTCTGTGAGGAGATAAAGGCCTTCTATGGACGGTGATGCCCGTGAAGATCGCGGTGGTGGGTGTTGGCTACTGGGGGCGCAAGGTTGCGAGGGAGTATATAGACCTCGCAAAGGAGGGGAAAATAAAAGGCGTTGTGGTGTGCGACGTTCTGGATGATAACCTCGCATATTTCAGGGAGAACTATCCCGGCGTTGAGACAGTGAATAACTACAAAGACCTCCTACGCCGAGACGATATAATAGGGGTGCACATATGCACACCTAACAAAACGCATTATTCGCTGTGCAGGGCAT
>MTNG01000136.1 GCA_002011395.1 Candidatus Aciduliprofundum sp. JdFR-45 | reverse complement strand
CACCATAGAGTATATAGAGGACATAGATGGAAAAAACATTTCAATGTACCGGTGGTCCTTCACAACGGAGCCGATGGAAAGCACCAGTTATCCTGTTTATGTCATAGTTGATGGTAAGGTGGTCGATTCTGACGGCAATCCCGTAGTTGGGGCTACAGTTTCCGCGGAGACAGGTGAGATGGTATTTACGGATTCTGATGGTCGCTTTGCAATTATGCTCACCCCCGGCGAACATGTCTTGAAGGTCAGAAAGGAGGGCTACAGGTATGCGGAGTTTCACTTGGTAGTATATCCGGAAGGATCGTATTCAGTGGGGTTGGTTGTCTTGGAGAGGGAACACGACATATTTACCGAGATGACTCTGCCGGGGATGTTGGGCATCTGCATATTCTCTCTAGCGCTTTTTCACTTTCTTATGTCTGCGGAGAGAAAGCAAATGCGTTCCGAAAGGCATAAAAGCCCATGTCGAAACCTTCAAATACAGGGGTGATATAACCTCCCCTTAGGCGAGCGTAAAGGAGGTGAAATGGAAATGGAGGTTGATGGCGATGACAGTGGGGATTCACATCGTCGCGGACTTTTACGGAGTGGACAGGGATATCCTGGCGTACGTGGAGAACCTGAAGCCCATTTTTGAAGATACTGTAAGGGATGTTAAATTAACCAAGATATCGTCTGATTATTATCAGTTTCGGCCTTTTGGCGCGAGCGGCATCGTGCTTCTCGCGGAATCGCATATCTCTTTTCACACGTGGCCCGAGCACGGACTCATAACGCTGGATATCTACACATGTGGCTCCCCGGAGCAGGCGGAGGAAGCGTTCAGGTATCTGAAAAACAGGTTCAACCCCGCAAGGGTTGAGGTTGTGCGCATAGAGCGTGGTAAAGATGTTAAAGAAGAAACTGCTTATACTCCGGGAGCTCCAGCGGCCCCAGAGCGTGTGGGAACTTATATCTCGCTATGATTACGACCTCCACGCGCTCTGCGACGAGTTGAAGGCCCTGCTGGAGGACGGGCTCGTGGAGTACCGCGACGGAATGCTCTCCGTCACCGAGGAGGGCGAGATGGCGCTGGAGGACGCGGGCATAGCCCCGCGGGCCGAGGTGAGATGTGAGAGGTGTCGCGGTCGTGGGATCGTGTACGATGCCTTCATAGAGGCGTTTGAAACGTATCTCTCCCTCACAGAGAACAGACCCGCTCCCGTTACCGAGTACGACCAGGGGTACATAGCCCCCGAGGACGTCATGCTGCGCGTGGCATTCATCTACGAGAGGGGGGACCTGGAGGGCAAGGACATACTCGTCATAGGGGACGATGACCTCGTGAGTCTGGCGCTCGCCGCCACCGGGCTTCCCCACAGGGTAAGGGTTCTGGAAATAGATGAACGGCTCGTGGATTACATAAACGGAGCCGCCAAAGAGTACGGCTTCCCCGTGGAGGCGGGAACCTACGATGTGAGGGAAGAACTGCCTCCCGACATACTCGGCCTGTACGATGTGTTCATCACCGACCCCGTGGAGACGCTGCCGGGCATACGGCTCTTCCTCTCCCGTGCCGCAAGTGGACTGAAAGGGGAGGGCTCTGCGGGGTACTTCGGCCTCACAACGCAGGAATCCTCCCTCCGGAAGTGGAGGGAAATAGAGAAGATGCTGCTTGACATGAACTTCGCCATCACGGATATACTGAGGCGCTTCAGCACTTATCCCAACACGGGCAACATAGGGGCAGCCCTTGAGGAGTACCCTGTGTACATACGGCTCCGCGAGATTCTCGGAGATCTCACACCGCCCGACACCGACTTCTATTCATCGTCCCTCGTGCGGGTTGAGCTCGTGGACCGCCCCAGGCCGCTTGTGACGGGGCACGTGGAGCTCACGGATGAGATTTACGTGGACGATGAGGCATATGTCACCGCGAAGGCGTCGAGGGTGCTGAGATGATGGGGTTCGTCCCGACCAAGGTATTCTTCACGAAGGGTGTGGGGCGCCACGAAAGCCGGCTCGGCTCGTTTGAGAGGGCACTCCGCGACGCGGGCATAGCCCAGTTCAACCTCGTTGAGGTGAGCAGCATATTCCCGCCCAACGCGCGCATTGTGGACAAGGAGGAGGGGATAAAGCATCTGCGCCCTGGCCAGATCGTCTTTGTGGTGCTGGCGAGAAACTCCTCCAACGAGTACAACCGCATGATATCCGCCTCCATAGGGCTTGCCGTTCCAAAGGACAGAAATCTGTATGGTTATCTGAGCGAGCATCACAGCTTCGGTGAGACGGAGGAGGAGGCGGGTGCATACGCGGAGAACCTGGCGGCGGAGATGCTCTCCTCCACGCTCGGCATAGGCCATCACCTTGTGTGGGACGAATCGCTGGAGACGTGGAGACTTGACGACAGGATACTCATGACGATGAACGTGACCTCCACCGCCGTGGTCAGAAAGCCGGGTGAGTGGACCACTGTGGTCGCCGCCGCAGTTCTCGTTCCCTGAAGGCCTTCGCCTCAAGGTGTGCAAGGCGGGTTGGCTCGGGAACCCTGTATTTTCTCAGTTTCAAAGTTATTTCAGCGGCGGTTTTCAGGGTTATGAGATGCCCGGGCGACACGTATATCGGCTTTCCCCGCCCCCTCATCTCAACGCCAACGGGTTCCCCCTCCAGGTACACAACCCCGTCCTTCACGGTGCCGCACAGAAGTGACTTCGCCACGCCGATGGTGGCCACGCGGTTCTTCACACCCACGCAGGTGGCGAGACCCATCCGGTACGGGTGCAGCACACCGTTTCCATCCAGCATGTAAACCGCGTCTTTCCCGAAATGCTCTATTATGCCCCTCACGACGGGCTCCTCTCTGAAGGCGAGGTACGTGGGGATGTAGGGGATGGAAACGCGTTTCCTCACCACATGTATCTCCAGGACCTTGCCCCTCAGGTTCATGGCGACGCCTACCCCGAATGCGTCCCGTCCGGCATAGGCCACGTCCACACCCACCACGACGTCAAACGGACGGTCCTCCAGTTTGACGAGGGAGCGGAGGGATAACTGCTCCTCCCTGAGCGCCCTGAGGGGGTATGACGTGCGAAAATCCTCAAACACCACGGATTCGAAATCAACGATCCTGCCGTTTCGCACCTCCACGCCCTCCTCCCTCAGCCGTCTGATCTTCTCCTTCAATCCCTCCGGGTGCGTGAACCCGCCCAGCGTGCCGTCGCTCCTCACCACTCGGTGGCAGGGGATTCTCTTTGGGTCAGGGTTCTCCGCCAGCATCTCCCCCGCGGCCCTTGCGGCCCTTACGTCTCCCAGCGCACGCGCGAGCGCCCCGTAGGTGCTGACCCTGCCGCGGGGTATCTGCCTGACGAGGTCGTAGAAGCAGGCGTACACATCTATCTCCGGCATGGTGAAATAAAAGGGGAAATGGGCGCGGTCACTCTATCTCCTCGCCCTTGGCGAGTTTCTCTATCTCCTCCTTGGACAGTTTCAGTTTGTCCGCGTCTATGTCCTTGTAGCCCGTGGACGCGCTTTTGACGCCCTCCTTGATATCCCTCTCTATTTCCTGGTACTTGGGTATGGGCCCGAGGACGTCGTCCGGTGTGCCTATGACCCTCTGGAGTTCTTCTATGCTGGCCGGCGTGTGCTCCCTTACAGTGCGCGCGGAGCCGAGGTACTCCGACGCACCCTCCACGAGTTTGGTGACCTCGAACGGGAAGATGATCTTCGTGGCCTTCCCGTTTGCCATGGTCTTCAGGGTGTCAAAGGACAGCACGGTGAGGGCCTTCGGGTCCAGGGTGGCTGAGCCGAGGCTGAGTATGCGGAGACGCTGCGCCTCGCCCTGCGCCTTGAGTATGATGGCCTGTCTCTCGCCCTCCGCGCGGAGGATTCTCGCCATCCTCTCGCCCTCCGCCTCCAGAATGGCGGCCCTCTTCTTACCCTCCGCCTCCAGAATGGCGGAGCGCTTTACGCCGTCCGCGCGGAGTATGGCCGCTCTCCTCTCCCTCTCCGCGGAGGTCTGCTCCTCCATCGCGTGCTTGACCTGCGGTGATGGGTCCACTTCCTTGATCTCCACGGCGGAGACCTTTATGCCCCACTTGTCCGTCTCCTTGTCCAGAATGTCCCTGAGTTTGGCGTTTATCGCCTGCCTGTTGTAGAGTATCTCGTCCAGTTCCATCTCGCCTATGACGGACCTCAGGGTCGTCATGCCGAAGTTAACCGTCGCCACCCTGTAGTCCTGCACCTCCAGCACGGCCTTCTTGGGGTCCACGACCTTCGCGTATATCACCGCGTCCACGACGACGGGGGCGTTGTCCTTGGTAATGACCTCCTGCTTCGGCACGTCCCACGTCTGTGTCCTGAGGTCAACCTTTATGACCTCCCCTATGCCGGCGGGCACGAAGTGCCATCCCTGCGTCAAAATCGCCTTGTACTTGCCCATTATCAGTTTTATGCCCGCTTCCCACGCCTTTATTTTCCGTATGGATGCCAGCGCATACGAGAAGGCTATCAGCATAGCCAGTCCGAACACCACGGCCACGCATATCTCAAACTCTCCTGCCATCTTTTATACACCTCCTTTTGCACCTATGACGATCTGTGCCACTGTTTTCCCCTCTTCAGGGGGTGCAGGCACAACTTCGTTTACCTTTATGTTTGTGATTTCCACGCCCCACTCCTCCCGCGAGGTGGAACATGTGATCTCCTTAAGCTTTTCATCTATGAAGGACCCCCTGCGAAGCGCATCCGCCAGCGACCTCTCCCCGATCAGGGCGCGCAGCATTACCAAGACAAAGTTTTTAACTACCAGTTTCCAGTCGGGGACCTCCATCACCGCCTTCTTCGGGTCCGCTACCCTCGCATAGACCACGGCATCAACGACCACCGGAACGCCATCACGCGTCAGGCACCGCTGTTTTGGGACCCTGATTGTCTGTGTTCTCATATCCACCCTGACGACCTTTGCTATCCCAGCCGGTATGAAATAAATACCGGGGTCGAGAATGGCCACGCACNTACCGCCCACCATTTTTATACC
>MTNG01000004.1 GCA_002011395.1 Candidatus Aciduliprofundum sp. JdFR-45 | reverse complement strand
TGGTCTGCCAGAGACAGTATGGTCAGAAGCCCGCGAGGATGTTTGCGGAGAATATAGGCGCAGAGGTCATTGCAGGCAGGTTCATACCCGGCACCCTGACGAACCCCCGGCTGCCGACGTACAGGGAGCCGGAGGTTCTGCTGGCCACAGATCCCATGGCGGATGCACAGGCGGTCAGGGAGGCGATGAAATCCGGCATACCCGTGGTTGCACTATGCGACGCCAACAACCAGACCCGCTACGTGGATCTGGTGATACCCACAAACAACAAGGGGCGCAAGGCCCTGGCGATGATATACTACCTGCTGACCAGGGAGGTGCTCAAGGCCCGGGGCGATATAGCCAGCGATGAGGACTTCACGCTCACGCCAGAGGATTTCGAGGCGCCCCTATGAGACCGCCAGCGGTTGCCGGGCAGTTTTACCCTGCATCCCCTTCCACGCTCCGAAAAACCATAGAGGACCTTTTCCTCCACCCTCTCGGACCCGGGGAGATTCCCTCCCTCTCGCCCGCGAGGAGGGGCGCGCTTGCCGGTGGCGTGGTTCCGCATGCTGGATATCCGTACTCTGGACCCATTGCTGCGCATTTCTATCACCGGCTGGCGGAGGACGGTTTTCCCGAGACCTTCATCATCATAGGGCCGAATCACTGGGGTTATGGTCCCCCCGTGGCCACCACCCTTGAGGATTTCAGGACGCCTCTGGGTGTGGTTGAAATTGACAGGTCCCTCGCGCGCGAGATCATAGGCGATGTGGTGGCCGAGGACTTCAGCGCCCACATGAGGGAGCATTCCATAGAGGTGCAGCTGCCGTTCCTTCAGTTTTTCAGAGAGGATGTCAAATTTGTGCCCATATCCATGTATGCGCAGGACCCCGACATAGCCGCGAGGGTGGGCGAGGTTATCCGCTCCGCCATATCCGGAAGGGATGTGGTGGTGATCGCTTCCTCCGATTTCTCGCACTACGTTCCCAAAAACTGGGCATACAGACACGACCTGAAGGCGATAGAGGCGCTGATCGAGCGCGGGGTGGATGCCTTCTACAGATACGTGGTCAGGCACGACGTGACCGCATGCGGCATAGGACCCATCGCCGCCGCATACCACGCGGTGGGCGGCAAAGTGGAGCTGCTGAAATACGCCACCAGCGGGGACGTGTTCCCCATGGATGAGGTGGTGGGCTACGCGTCAATAGCGTTCTGGAGGTGAATTCAATGGCAAAGAAGAAGGATAAAAAGTCCCTTGGAATTGAGAAGAAGAGTGGATGGCTGTTGATGAAGAAGAGGGAGCGGAAGCGCGCCCTCAGGTTTGCGGATGAGTACAGGGCGTTTCTCGAAAAGTGCAAGACGGAGAGGGAAACCGTTGAGTTCATAGTTTCCGAGGCTGAGAAGAACGGTTTCAAACCGCTGGATGAGGTCAAATCGCTCTCCGCGGGGGACCGCATCTACATGGTGGAGAGAAACAAGGCGGTCGTGCTCGCTGTCATAGGCAGGAGGCCCGTCTCCGAGGGCATGAGGTTCGTCGTGTCTCACATAGACACGCCCCGCCTGGACCTCAAGCTGAACCCTCTGACGGAGGATCCCGATGCATCGCTCGCTCTTTTAAAGACGCACTACTACGGCGGTATAAAGAAGTACCAGTGGGCCAGCACACCCCTCGCCCTCCACGGTGTGGTCTATACCCGCGATGGAAGGAGGGTGGATGTGAGGATAGGCGAGAGGTCCGACGACCCCGTTTTCATGGTTCCTGACCTCCTCCCGCATCTGGCAAGGAAGGCCCAGGGCGACAGGAAGATCTTTGAGGGCATAAAGGGAGAGGAGCTCCAGCTGGTGGTGGGGAACATACCTGTTGAGGACGAGGACGTCAAGGCGAAGGTGAAGGAGCAGGTCCTCAGATACCTCAACGAGAAGTACGGCATCACCGAGGAGGATTTCCACAGCGCGGACCTTGAGGCGGTTCCGGCGTATCCGCCCAGGGATGTGGGCCTTGACAGGTCCATGATCGGGGCGTACGGCCACGACGATAGAGTATGCGCATACACATCCCTACGCTCGCTCATGGATGTGGAAGTCCCCGAATACACCGCCGTGGCGGTCTTCTTCGACAGGGAGGAGATAGGCAGCGACGGAAACACCGGTGCAAAGGGTTCCCTGCTTGAATATGCCGTGCTCAACCTTCTGGAGAAGACGGGCGAGGACGGCACGTACGCCAACGTGCTCCGTGCCCTCCGGAGAAGCCGTGCCCTCAGCGCAGATGTGTCCGCGGCCGTGAATCCGCTTTTCAAGGGTGTGCATGACCTGCAGAACGCCCCTGTGCTGGGATATGGCATATCAATCCTGAAATACACCGGTGCAGGTGGTAAATATTCCTCAAATGAGGCACACGCGGAGTTTCTCAGCGAGATAAGGCGTCTTTTCTCGGAACGCGGAATTGCCTATCAGATGGCCATGCTCGGCAAGGTTGACGAGGGCGGAGGAGGAACCATAGCCAAGTTCCTCGCAGAGTACGGAATGGATGTGGTTGACGCTGGCGTGCCGGTTCTGAGCATGCACTCGCCCTTTGAAGTGGTATCAAAGGCAGACGTGTGGTACGCCTACAGGGCCTTCAGGGAGTTCTTCGTCTCCTAAAGCCGCGCGAAGGTTTCCAGGATTTCGCCGCCTCCCTCCCTCACCAGCACCAGATGCTTCACCCTCACACCGTATTTATCAGTGTACACCCCGCCGGTGAGAGACACGAAGGACATCTCCTCCAGAAGGTCCTTTGAACCGGGGGCGAGCGTGGGGGCGAGGAACCCTCCCGCGGGAACACCCGCGGCGTGCGGCATTATATGTGGCTTCAGCGATTCCCTGAGGACCCGGTCCACTTCCTCACCGCTCACGCCGGGCAACATCCTTCTCAGAGCCGCTGTCAGCGCCTTCCCCACGGTCTCTATGGCCCTTATGACATCCCTCTTTTCCTCCAGCAAAAACGTGCGCGCCAGCGGGAGGGAATAGCCCTCAAATATGGGGGCAGCATCCAGAAGAACCACGTCGTCCTCTCGCAGTTTGCGCTCCGATGGGGCTGCGAATATGAGGCGTGTCCTCTCGCCGAAGAGCACCTGCGTTGGATAGAGAAAACCCTCCGCCCCTCTCCGAACGAGGAGCGAGTTCAGGAGGTCTCTGATCCCGGCCTCGCTGACGCCGGGCGATATCCGTTCCACGGTACGCTCCAGAGCGCGGTCAACAGAGGAAATGTGCTCTTTTATTATATCCACTTCCCCAGGAAAGGGCTTCGCGAGGAGCTTCTTTATATACGGGGTGGCGTCCTTCCACTCGGCGGCCGCGCTGGTCAGCCACGCGGGCTCTTCAGGGTGGAGGAGCACGCGCCCGCCGCACGCGGCCAGCGCCTCCCCCACGGGGTCATCGCTCCTGATAACCTCCCACACGTCCTCGGAATCCTCCTCAACCGAATCGGCGAGGGCGGAGGGGACGTAAAGGTTCGCTCTCCCACCGCCCACGATCCCCACGGTGAACGACACGCACCGTGTCAGTTTTGGTCTCAGCGGAGACGTGGGCAGGAAGACGAGCGGTACCTCAAGCATTTCCTTCCAGGCGTTCGCTCTCCTCTTCCTGTAGTTCACCTATGGCCACCTCCACCGCTCTCAGTTCTTTTATAACCTTCGTAAGGTTCGCCGTCGCATCAAGCATCAACATCCTCTCGTCAAAGGCATCTTCGCTCCCCTTCCCCCTCCAGACCCCCAGGAGATGGACGCCGTTGACCTCCACAGCGCCGAAGATGTAGGCGGTCGTGTATATTAGGTCCGTCGCCCTCTCAAAGGATACCACGCGCTCCCTCAGGTCAACGGGCAGCCGGAGGGGTATGGAGGATATGCCCGCGGCGTTTGCGTGGAAGGCCATGTCCCGGTCCGCCGTGAGCAGAATGACCTCCACTCCCCATTTATCGGCCACCTCCCTGTAATCCTCCGCGATGAGGCGGTCCCTCTCCTCCTTGTCCTCCACATCCGTTGTGGTCTCCGTCCTCATGCACCTTGCGTGGTTCATGATGTACCATATCTCCGAGAGGGCTATCTTCGCGCGTCTTGAGGCCTTCACGCTGCCGTTGGAGAACTCCTCAACGATATCTCTCCGCCCGAACTCCCTCACGTACTCCGCGAGATGCCTCGGGCTGTACTTCTCGTGGATCCGCGAGTCAATCTCCTGCACGACTATGCCGCTGACGATGAACGGAAGCGAGGTGAGGTACGGAAAATGCCTGGATATGCCGCGGTAATACGCCACGTTCGTGTCTATGGCGATGAAGGGTGCCTTCGGCCTGAAGAAGGGGTCCCTGACCTCGTCCATGATCTCGCGGTACTTCTTCAGCACATCCTTCTCGGTTAGGAACCGCGCCACACCGGAGCACACGAAGGCGTCCTGAAGGTCGTAGTGCGTCGGGAGGTCCCTTCTGAGGAAGTGCCCGGCCTCGTGTTTTCTCCGCTGCCTCTCTATCTCTCTATCCCCCGCGATGTCCCTCAGGGTGAAGTTGCCCGGGTCATAGGAGTACAGGTCGCAGTTGTAAAAGGGATATCTCACGCGCACAGGCACATAGCCCTTCATGTAATTCCAGTTCAGGAGCGCCGCCAACTCATCCCTCGTGATTATCAAAGCACCACCTCCAGAGTTCGCTGGAGTGAAAGCGGTTTTTTCAGGAAGAGCACATCCCTGAACTCCCCTCCCTCCAGATGGAGGTAGTAGGCCTTCAGCCCCGTTCCCAGAAGGGAGAGCAGTTCGTACTTGGTCGCACCGGTTATATCCACGATGTCGTCTTCGCCGGAAACGCTCAGAACCTCCTTCCTGATCTCCCCGCTGGTGCGCCCCCTCAATTTTTTCCTGAGTACGCTCACGTTCCTGCCGTGCCCCTCGCATATCGTCCGCACAGCCCTCTCAACGGGGGCAGCGTCGTCGCCATCCCTGTAGAGTATCAGCACCTCATCCGGATACCTCCCCTTGAAAAACGTGTATGACCAGAAGGAGTTGACGCTG
>MTNG01000030.1 GCA_002011395.1 Candidatus Aciduliprofundum sp. JdFR-45 | reverse complement strand
GCTCCGGCAGGAGATGGAAAACATCAGAGTTCAGCGTCGCAAACTGGAGGAGGTCTACTCGGCTCTCACAGTCAAACTGGAGGAGCTCAGGAGAGAGCATGAAAAGGTAAGCCGTCAGGTCGCGGAAGTGCAGAGGGAGATAAGTGAGATTCAGGCCAACGAACAGGCCAAGAGCAGCATCCTGATAACACTGAACGCGAGGATAGACCAGATAAAGGCGGATCTGAACAACCTTCAGAGGGAACTTGACGGCATGGGCGTTGAGGTGGAGGAGCCTCTCCCGTCGGAGAACAAAATAAAGGAGAGCATAAGGGACATGGAGGCGCGCCTGAGGGCCATGGAGCCCGTCAACATGAAGGCGATAGAGGAGTACGATTCGCTTAAAGAGCGCGTGGACGACCTGCGGTCCGACCTGGACAGGTTGCAGAGCGAGAGAAACGACCTGATACGCCTGGTCAGGGAGCTCACCGAGAGGAAGGAGACCGAGTTCATGCGCGTGTTCAACGCGGTCAACGAGAACTTCATGAGGATATACAGCGAGATGAGCGGAGGTGGCGAGGCGTGCCTCGTGCTGGAGAACCCAGAGAAGCCGCTGGAGGGTGGCCTGACAATAAGGGCGAGACCGCCGGGCAAGAAGGTCGCGCGGCTGGAGGCGCTGAGCGGCGGGGAGAAGAGCCTCACGGCGCTGTGCCTCATATTCGCCCTTCAGGAGTACGACCCCTCGCCCTTCTACTTCCTGGACGAGGTGGACATGTTCCTGGACGGAGTGAACGCAGAGGTCGTGGCCCGGATGGCGCGGAGGCATTCCAGTAACGCACAGGTCGTCATGGTCTCTCTCAGACAGATAACGCTGGACTACGCGGATTACCTCATAGGGGTGACAATAGGACCCGACGGCATTTCCCGCGTGTTTGAGGTTAAGAATGCCCACTCCTTTGAGGACCCGGCCCGGGAGGAGGTGGTGGAGAATGCCTGATGCGAAGCTCGTGGAGGCCATATCCTTCGGCAGGTGCATCCTGGACGGCGACGACATGGACTACGAGAGATACATGCGCATCGCATCGGAAGTGGAGCGTGGCCTCTACGTGGAGGTGACCGACCCCTTTGAGAGGGCCGTTGCCGCCGTATTCCAGCTTGTGATTGAGGAGGACATGGACCCGTGGAAGATAGACCTGAGGGAGTTCGCCGTGAAGTACATGGAGAAAATAAGGGCGGACGAGCGCGTGGACCTCATCACCGCCGGGAAGCTCATACGCCTCGCGTGGGAGGTGCTGAAGCGAAAGAGCGACATGGTGGTGGAGAAGATAACGGCCCAGATGGCGGAGCCGGAAGAGGTGCAGGTGTCGGAGGACGAGATGGAGGTCCTCTGGGAGGCGTTTGACGCCTTCCCGGTGATGGATGAGTGCGGCGATGATGTGGGCGAGATGCTCATCGTGGAGCCGCCGCTGGTGGAGCCCGTGCGCAGGGAGGAGCCGGCCCCGGTGAGCATACTGGATCTTCTCAGAGCCGTTGAGAGGATAAGGGTGGACTACGAGAAGAGGAAGGCCGTCAGGGAGCGCAGGGAGAGGATGGCGCAGAAGATGAAATTCAACGTGGAGGAGAAGGTGCACAGGGAGGACCTGGAGGACGAGATATCGGAGGTGTGGGATAGATTGCTTTCCCTCCCCACGTCTACGGTGCTCTTCAGCGAACTGCACAACAACACGCGCGAGGACGTCGTCAAGTGCTTCACATCGCTGCTGTTCCTATACAAGAGGGAGAAGGTTGACATGCACCAGGACTATCCCTTCGGGGAGATGGAGATCGAGGTGAGATCGGAGGAGAAACACGCGCTGGAGCAGATGCCGGGCGTGGGCGTTGAGGCCTAACCCGTGACCCTCTTTATCTCCTTTTCCGCGAGTTTTTCCAGTTCCTCAAAGACCTTTTCAAGTTTCTTGGCCGCTCTCTTGAACGCGGCCTGGGGCTTTCCCTTCTTCACCCTCACATATAGTACGGGGTTGTCCAGCGTCGGGTGGCGTATGATGAGCTGGACCTTCTCCACCTGCTCGTCCCTGCTCATCTCATCCACCAGAGGGCGGAGAAGCGTGTTATCGGCGTTGATAACCTCCACCCTGATCTCGTTCTTGCTCTTTTCAAGAACCCTGAAATCCATCTCCCTGTGCATACCACGTCCAGATTCCCGTAGATTATTTAAACGTTTCTCACCTTACCACCCGTGTGAGGGCCATACCCTACTGGAGCGCCACCGCGTATATGCTCTTTCTCCGCATACTGCATGGCCGTGACCTCGACAGGAGATACAGCAGAGTCGCGGAACTCGTGGGNGANGNGGTGCGCGTNTTTGANCCGGGGTGCGGTCCCGCCATACTCGCCCGGTATTTGCGCAACTGCGAGTACGTGGGATGGGATCTCAACGCCGCATTTGTTAAGGCGGCCCGGAGACGTGGTCTTCGGTGCGAACTGAAGGACTGCACGGCGTGGCGGGATTATCCTAAGGCGGACGTCATCGTGATGATTGACTTCCTCCACCATATAATACCACACCACCGGGAGGTGCTGAGGGGTGCGATGGAAAGGGCGGGGCGTGTGGTGATATGCGAGCCCGCGGTGCTCCACAGAGTGCGTCTCCCCCGTCCCCTCAGGCGGGCGGCGGATGCACTCGTGGGCGACAGCGACGGAATAAATCCGTATCACAGCCGTGAGGGCTGGGAAACGGAATTCAAACGCCTTCTGGCGGAGCACTCTGAGAGGATCATACACGCGGAGAAGTTGGGAGACGACATCATAGTGGTTTTCAGGGGCGAGGGCGGGCAAGATTAAAATCCACGCAACGCCATACACCCATGCCCGCCCGCCATGCACCCCTTGACCGCATGATAGGGGAACCACCCGGCGGGCTATACCTTCTTCAGACGCTCCCAGATTTTTCTGGAGCGCTCATCCAGCACCTCATTCTCCAGGAGGGCGATGAGCTCCTCCGGTCGGTGCCTCTTCTTCCTGAGAATCTTCCTCAGAACGAACTCCCTGATGTCAACTCGCACGCATGGATGATGACGAGGGTGGATAAAAAACCTGTGGCGCCGGGGGGGAGATTTGAACTCCCGAGGCCTTGCGGCCAGTGGATCTCGAATCCACCGCCTTACCGGGCTAGGCTACCCCGGCCTGGTGTGGTGTATGGCTGCTGGTTATTTAGAGTTTTCCTGCGCTTCACATCCCTTAGCCGAAACGGATTTCTCTCCTATGATGTACGTTATGAGTTTGAAAAACAGATAATATACGAATATAAGTGGACCCATCGCGCATATGAATATAACGTCCCAGGTGTCCAGCGATATCTGATTAGGCGCGCTGCTCAGCAGGTCATAAAGATATATGATGAGGATCGCAATCAGCGTACAGCCCATCGCTGTGAAATACACCACGGCCAGAATATCCACGTTGCCCATTTTGTCGCGTTTTGATATAGTATGCGACACTCCGATGCGTTTTATCAACATAACAAGGCCACATATCAGAAGCAAAATCATGAGGAGCACCGTTAGTGCTATCCAGATTATAGCGATTATCATCAGATGATTATAAACAGCATATCATATATTAGACTTGCTTTGCAAAACTCTGGAAATGTGATTTTGTATCACCCCGACAGAACCATGGGGAATTTATTGCTACAACGATATCACAATTCGTAGTCCAGGTTGAATTCCCTGAGAGGAGTGGGCGAAAACGTGGTCTCCGCAGACGGTTTTGTGCATGTGGAGAGCGCCATCCATTCTGTTTTCCCGCATTTCCATTCTGTGGATTCCATCTCAAGATCCATTCACGGCGTCGGCGCGCTGTGCTCTTCCGCATACCCATGAAGGGCTGACCTCCCAACCTCAGGACTCATTTATATCCATGATTGAGTCGCATCCCTTATCCGCACGGACGTCGTTTGCCGTTTTTCACGTATTCCAGCGGGGGTGCCAGCATAAGAGTGTCCCCCGTTCTGTCATCGCGAAACCTTATTTTACGACGAAACCATATTCATCGCTAATGAAAATGGATTGGGTGACTGTTGAAAGCGTTATGGATATGGTTACCTCTGAGCCCACAGTGGTGCGTGAAGATGAATCCGTCGCCAGCATCTCTGTCAGAATGGTTGACGACCCCAGAACCCAGACGGTCTTCGTGGTGGACGGGGCGGGCAAACTTGTGGGTATGATACTGATCCGTACTCTACTGGAATACATATACAGCGAGTACATTCCACCGGAGTATCTTGAATTTGAGTACCCCCCTGCTCGCGGTGAGATGGCCAAGGCCCGGGATGTGATGATTCCACCTGTCTTTGTCAGATCAAACGACCCCGTCAGCGAAGCGTTCAGGAAGATGCTGGAATACAACGTGATTGAACTCCCCGTCGTGGATGAGGATATGCACGTTGTGGGCGACATAAATGGGCTGGAACTGATACATGCCTGGTTAAAGGCCAGGTCCGGCGATGGGGCCCATGCCAATCACATGGATATCCACACGAAGTAGGCACCGAACACGGCTGCGAGGATGTACATCAGCGGACTGATCTCCTTCCACTCTCCGCGCGCGAGCTTCACGAGGACGTACGCTATAACGCCGGCACCGATGCCGTTGGAGATGCTGTACGTGAAGGGCATAATCATCAGCGTGAAGAACGCCGGCACGTATTCGCTGTGGTCGTCGAAGTTGATTTTCTTTATGTTTGACAGCATGAAAAGGCCGACGAGTATAAGAGCCGGAGCGGTGGCGGCGATGGGCACGAGCGCGACCACCGGTGTGATGAACAGCCCCAGCAGAAACAGGGAGGCGACCACAACGCTGGTCAGTCCCGTGCGCCCACCCTCCTCAACGCCGGCGGCGCTTTCAATGTAGGTGGTGACGGTGGATGTGCCAAGCAGAGCGCCGAATGTTGTGCCGACGGCATCGGTTAAGAGCATTCTCTGAAGCGGTTTTTCGGGGATGTTGCCTTTATCGTCTATATCCCCCACCTTCGCGGAAAGGCCCGTGACGGTGCCCAGCGTGTCAAAGAAATCCACC
>MTNG01000052.1 GCA_002011395.1 Candidatus Aciduliprofundum sp. JdFR-45 | reverse complement strand
CCCTCATCTCTCCACCACCAGCAGGTAATGGTTCTTCTCGTAGGGGTTGAGGTTCAGACGCTCCACGACGCGGTATGGCTTCAATTCATCCACGGCCATCCTCATGACCTCCGCCGGGGGCTTCGTGACGTCCACGGAGGAGGTCTTGAGAAACAGATATCCGACCTCCGCCTCGCCGTAGAACTCCCAGTTGCGCCTGAATATGCGCACCTGGTCCCTCTGGGCCACGTCCTGATAAATGATATCCACCCTGCCCACGAAGACCTCGTACCTCTCAGGGTACCTTGCATCGTCCATGATGGGGAAAACGTTCTCCATCCTCTTCGCGAGCATGAGGAGCTTCATGAAGGGAAGGGGGGCGTACTCCACCGCGTAGATTTTCCCATCTGAGGCTATATCCGCGACGTGGCTCACCGTCGTGCCGGCGCCCGCGCCGAGGTAGAGAACGCGCGAGTCCGGTCGGAGGGCGTAGCGCTTCATCCCCTTCAGGAGGGCGGCGGCGAGCTTGCTCCTCCGCGGGTCCCACTGCCTGTACCTCCTCCCCTTCTCCACCAGCATCCTCTCGCCGTACACGGGGGAATCAAGGCGGGTGCGGGTGTAGAGCGACCTGCCCCGTCGGTACACGCCGGCGTACTTCGTCCTCTCCATCCGCCTATGGGATGGGCGCGGGGGGTTTAAAGTTTTTCGGGCGGGTCTGAGTTGAAAAGTGTGCACGCTAACCGTTTCTTCTTCTCTTTCTGCGTTTAGCGTACCAGTGCACGCAGACGCACCCTGCGAGTGCGCCCGATATGAGCAGGGCAATAGGAGTCGCGGAATCATCGTACTTTTCCTCGGGATATGGAACTGTCGCTTTCACCAAATTGCTGCTGTCGCTCTCCCCTACGTCGTTGACTGCTGTAACGTAATACCAGTATGTTTTTCCGGGTTCTACATCTTCATCTGTGTAGTAGTATATGTAGTCGCTCACCTCGGTGAGAAGGGAGAAATTCACGCCGTCCTCGCTTCTGTAGATCCTGTATGTACTGAGAGCGCTACTCCCATCGTTTTCAGGAGGCTCCCAGTGGAGTATAGGATACTTTCCTTCCTCAACAGTTAAGTTCTGCGGCGGGGTGGGTACCCATGCGGGTATGATGATCCATACAGCCGAACTTCTCTCACTCTCTCCCAGAGTGTTAACAGCGGTGATGTAATAATAATACTTCATTCCATTTTCCACATCTCTGTCTATATAGACGCAGGTGGTATTGTTAACCGTTGCATGGGGTGGACAGTCCGGAAGGGAGGACGTTGGATTGTAGAGAGTGCGGTATATTCTGTATTCCATAATTGGAGAACCCCCATCCGCAGAGGGGCGGTCCCACTCGACCCGCACGTAACCGTTTTCCATTTTCGCCTTAACATTCATCGGCGGAGATGGTGCACCTGTGTTTATCGCATAAAGATAATTGGAAACCCCTATGTAAACGGACCCGTCGTTACCGATAACTGGCGATGACCACGTTCGTTTGGAAAATTTGAATACCCATTTTAGAGTCCCATCAGGATTTATAGCGTAGAGAAAACCACTATATGATGCCACATATATCGTACCATCTCCTCCTATGGCCGGCGAAGAAAGTTGCGACCAATCCCCCATTTTAAACCCAATTTTAAAAGACCATTTGAGATAACCGTCGGAGGAAAAGGCATATAGGGTGTTTAAACCGGAGAGGGCATATATGGTTTCATCTCTGTCAATCGCGAGTAGAGATACATCCTTTTTAAATTTCAGCGTACCATCTGAATTTATCGCATATGGTCCGTAGTAAATAGTGCCGTCATTGCCAACTATAGGCGAGTAATAATTATTTAGCCTATCTGTATAAAATTTCCATCTGAGTGTGCCGTTGGGTTCGACGGCATACAGATATCCATCTGAAGACCCTATGTATATTGTGCCCTCCGCTCCAACAGCCGGGGATGAAATAATGCTCCCGCCCGTTTCAAACTTCCATATGGTAGTCCCATCTGGTTGAATGGCATAGAGATATCCTGCCTCTGACCCCACATAGATTGTTCCATTCTCTCCTATGGTTGGTGATGACATGAAAGTATGTGTTCTCTTACTCCACAAAATGTCACCATCGGGTTTTATCGCATATAAGAAACCATCACAGCACACATATATCGTTCCCTCGGCATCTATAGCAGGGGTGGAAGGGAAAGTATATTTTGATAGTGAAATCGCCCATTTCACAGTTCCGTTAGGATATATGGCATAAAAATTAGGGCTGTACATGCCATCTGGATATAATCCTAAATAGATGGTTCCTTTCGGGCCCAGCGCAGGCAAAGACCATCTTGTGCACGTTCCAGGGCCCATGGTAATCTTCCACTTAAGTCCGCCGGGGTTGGCGGTGTTGCTATAAGAACTCTGCCCGGTGTGTCTTGGGTTTCCCATGAACATCGGCCAGGATGAGTTTGCGGGTCCTGCACGCACTATATAAGATGTTGTGTTGTTCTCATATTCTGTCTGGAAGCTAACATCACATCCAGTCATAATAAATATGAGAATTAACATTGCCACCCATATTTTCGGGTAGATATATCTCCACATATTTATCTCCTCCTTCGCCTAATACCCCACAGCACACAGGCGCACCCTGCCACAATCGCGGCTAGTATTGCAGAGACGCCTACATCGGAGTTCCACCATTCCCTTGGAGGGACTTGTATCGCCACAATATTGCTCTTATTGCTTTCTCCCGCCTCATTCACCGCCGTCACATAATACCAGTGTGTTCTTCCTGGCTCCGCCGTGACATCAGTGTAATCAAGGTGCATTTCGTTAACCTCCGAAATTAAATAGAAATTTATTCCATCTTCACTGCGATATATTTTATATCCTTTAACTGAACTACCTCCGTCCTTTTCCGGATTCGTCCATTTCAATCTTATATTATGTCCCCTAACCTCGATGGTTAAGTTTAGCGGAGGTGCAGGTGGTGTAGGAGACGTAACAACCATAACCACGGAACTTACCTCGCTTTCTCCGGCCTCGTTGACCGCAGTTATGTAGTACCAATAGGTATGGCCGCACTCCACATCGTAATCTATGTATCTCTGCGTTGATCCGTCAACTTGGGCAATCAGAGAGAAATTTATCCCATCCCCGCATCTGTAAATATTGTACATCCTGATTGCATTCCCTCCATCGTTTTCAGGATATTTCCAGCGGAGAATGGGATATCTTCCCTCCACAACGGTTAGATTCTGTGGAGGCATAGGTATCCCCACGGGCATCGCCCACGCCACGTTGCTCCTCTCGCTCTCCCCTATGGAATTCACCGCGATAATGTAGTAATAGTATCTCGTTCCGTTCTCCACGTCGCTGTCTATGTAAGCAAAGGTGGTTCCATCAACGATGGCTATGGGCTTAGTGTCGGGGGTATAGTTTGCCGGCCTATTCAGACGTCGGTATATCCTGTATTCTACTATGGACGCCCCTCCGTCCGTCGGGGGAGGCCTCCACTCAACCCGCACTGTGCCGTTCTCGGCATACGCTTTAACATTCATGGGTGGAGAGGGTGCGCCGGTGTTGACAGCGTAAAGATATGCCTTTGGCCCACTCCCCTCGCGACCAAAAGAGGCAACGTAAATGGTGCCATCGTCGCCGATAATCGGCGAAGACCATACGTGTTCCCACATTTTAAATTTCCATTTCAGCGTTCCATTGGGCGAAACAGCATATAAAAACCCATCGAAAGACGTTACGTATATCGTTCCGTCGCCGCCTATCGCTGGCGATTTGGGGGACCAGTCATGGGTTTCAAAGACCCACTTCACGGAGCCGTTGGGGGCGATCGCATAGAGACCATCAAAGCCGGAGCAGGCGTAGATTGTACCGTCCTTCCCTATCGCAGGCGTGGTGTGTACTTGAGCGCTTCCCATTGCGAATTTCCATTTTATGCCTCCGTTTGGGTTGATGGCATACAGAGTTCCATTCCAATACGTGATTATATATATCGTGCCGTCATCGGCAATAGACGGTGATGAATGCATTTCATCCCCAATATGTAACTTCCATTTCAGTGTGCCATTCGGGTTTACGGCGTACAGGGTGCCGTTTAAATCACCGATGAAAACCGTCCCGTCATCGCCAACGGCCGGAGAGGATATTACGCCACCCTCCGTCCGGAACCTCCATAGCGTTGTCCCGTCTGTGCCTATGGCATACACATAACCGAGGTTGTCTCCGGACGAACCAATATAAATTGTCCCGTCCTTTACTGTGGGCGCTGTTATCCATTGACCGCGTCCGTCTTTCCATCCCCATTTGCCTGTACCGTCTGGATTTATTGCGGTGAGTCCATCTATGAAAGAGACATATATCGTTCCATTCTCATCCACGGCTGGTATTGGCGGTTTGAAAGGAGGGTAGCCATATAGTCTCTTGGACCACCTCACAGTCCCATTGGGATATATTGCATAAAAATTGGGAGTGACATCGCCCTCAATCGCTGTGCGCGATGCAGCGGATTTTCCTATAAATATACCTATGTATATTGTTCCATCGGGGCCTATTACCGGCTGGGGGGTGTATTCCTCCCAGTACGCCATTTCATAAATATCCTCCTCCATAGACAATTTCCATCGCAGCCCTCCTCTGGTCGCACTCGTATCGTACGGGCTCAACCCGGTGTGTCTCGGGTTTCCCATAAACATCGGCCATGGTGAGCTTGATGCCTCTGTGCGCGCCTCTACCACGGTGTCTTCTGCAGCCGTTGTACTGTTATGTTCCATCTGAAAGTCATAGCACAGAGCCACTAAGAATACAATAATAAATACAGCGAATGTACACATCGTTCTTCTCGCATTCCTCGTATCCCCTTCCCTTGCTGCACAAAACCCCTGCCTCATACGGCGAATCAACGGAATTGCTCTATATAAATCTAACCACGAAGGCGTTCTACCAAACCTTTTTATCCCCCCTCGCATTGGTAAGCATGGCGGAGAGCCCGAGGGCGGCCGACGGTGGAAGGGGGCAGCCCTCCGACCGACCTCCTGCCGGGGGTTTGGAAAGGGGGCGGAGCCCCCTTCCGCTGAGGAAATTCCCCCCTCCGAGGGCCGGCCCGCCGCCCGCAAGGGCGGGTCCCGAGAGGGACGGCAACGG
>MTNG01000018.1 GCA_002011395.1 Candidatus Aciduliprofundum sp. JdFR-45 | reverse complement strand
TTAAACAGTTCCGGCTTCTGGGAGTATATGGCGGATACGACCTTCTTTGACAGTTCCTCCAGCCGCTTCCTATCCTCCTCGCTGAGCCCCTCCAGCGAGAGGTACGGCTCCTCTGCAACGTACCTGAGCGTTTTGTCCAGGTATGCGAGCGGTATCTTCAACTTCTTGAAAGCCTCCATTCTGCTTATCCCTCTGCGCTGTTCGTACTCGTAAACGAGCACCTTTCTCGCGTACTCCTCCACCTTCTGGGCCTTTATCATCTCCCTGACCTCTTTCAGCGCCTCTTTCGCCGCTGTGAGGTCCGGATTGAGCTTTAGCGCCTTTTTCAGGTCCCTTTCCGCCTCCTTGTAGTTCCCCATCTTCTTGTTCAGGAGCCCCTTCATGCACCACGCCTGCTCGTTCTTCTTGTCTATCCCCGCGGCCTTCTCGTAGCACTCCATGGCCTTTTCGCTCATACCCAGGTGCTCGTAAGCCGTCCCCAAGTTGAGCCACACGTCCGCATCATCATCTTTTATTAACAGCGCTCTGCGGAGCATCTCCACGGCATCCCTGAACCGCTGAAGGGCTATGAGGACCCTGCCGAGGCGCCGCAGTGCCTCAAAGCTGTGCGGCTCGGTCTCAACGGCCTTCTTGTACACGAGGGCGGCCTTTTTGAGTTCTCCCGTCTTCTCGTAGGCCTCGCCCAGGCCGAGGAGCGCCTCCACGCTGTTCGTGGCCTCGTACGCGGCCCTGAAGTTCTCTATCGCCCCCTCCGTGTCGCCCTTCGCCAGGAGGATGTGGCCTATGGCTATCTGTATCTCAGGGTCCTTCTCCTCTATTCTCTGGGCGGTCTCCAGCGCCTCGTCGTACTCACCCATTTCGTAAAGTATCATGGCCTTCTCGCGGAGCAGGTAGGGCGTCTCCTCAACCTCCAGCCCCCTCTCCACGGTTTCAAGGGCTGTCTCAAGCAACCCCGCCCTTCTGTAGCACTCCGCGATCTTCAGGTACAGGCGGGGCACACTCTCATATTTGAGGGCCTTCTCGTAGTTCTTCGCCGCCCTCTCGTAATCACCCTCCAGTTCGTAGTACCTGCCGTACAGGACGTATAGGCGCTTTGATTCGCCCAGCGATGCAGCCCTCTCAAGCAGTTCGCGGACGTTCTCCCGCCTCTTGAGGGCTATGAGCGCCTCCGCCATATCAAGGTAGTTGTCGGCGTCGTCGGGCTCCTTCTCCGCGATCTTCTTCGCTACGCTGTAAAGGTCCGCGTAACTCTGCTTCTTCCTGTACAGCTCTTTCAGGTCCCGCAGCACCTGCACGTCTTCCGGGAAGATCTCCGCCTCCCTCTTCGCCAGGGTGATGGCGCTCTCTATCTTTCCGAGGGCCACGAGGGCCTCCCTTATGTCCCTGTAAGTGTCTCTATCCTTCGGGTCCAGCGCTATGATCTCGCGCCCCGTCTTCGCC
Organism: Candidatus Aciduliprofundum sp. JdFR-45; assembly: GCA_002011395.1. GTDB lineage: Archaea > Thermoplasmatota > Thermoplasmata > Thermoplasmatales > JdFR-45 > JdFR-45. The sequence goes on along the minus strand of MTNG01000018.1, from coordinate 3,734 downwards.
ACGCAGGCATGGTCGCCGAGCGCCTTGCATATATCCTTCTTCAGGCGCAGATACTCCACGCTCTTCTCCTGCGCGATTGCCCGCTCTATGGCGGCGAGGGCCTTCGCGTGCTCGCCCATCTCCATGTACACAGTGGCGAGGCGGTGGTGTATTGTGTGGTCCTTGCGCGTCTCCGCCAGTTTCTCCAGAACCTCAGCAGCGGCCTCCGGTTTTCCCGTGGCCCTCAGAAGGTCCGCCTTGGTGAGCGCGTAGTCCGTCTCGTCGCGGAGGGCGAGGGCCTTCTCAACCGCGTAGAGTCCGCGCTCCCACTCGCCGAGTTGCAGACAGCACTGGGCCAGGCGGTGCCACGCGTCGTCATCGCTCTCATCCAGTTCCAGCGCCTTCTCGTACGACTTCGCCGCCTCCTCCATCCTGCCGAGCTCCTGAAGCACCCTGCCCCTGTTCTTCCAGTACTTCTTGTCGTCGGGGCTGAGCGTTATGGCGCGGTCAAAGGCCTCAAGTGCATCCTCCATCTCACCCATGCGGTAAAGGCAGATGCCGAGTTTGTTGTACACGTCAGCCCTCTCGTTTATTGACAGCGCTTTCCTCAACGCCTCCGCCGCCTCATCGTACCTCTTTCTGATCATGAGCCCCTCTGCCAGGGCCACCCAGTTCTCCCAGTCCCCGTCGTCCAGTTCCGCGATCCTCCTCGCGGTCTCTATGGCCCTGTCTATGTCTCCCACCCTGCGGGCGACGTCTCTCAACTCCCGCAGAACCTCTATTCTGTGGGGGTCTATTTCAACCGCCTTGATGTAGCATTCCAGCGCCGACTTGTACTTGTTCAGGTTTCTGTAAGCCCGCGCCTTCGCCACCCAGAGGTCCGCATCGCTGACCCCCTCGTTCATTATGGCGTCTATGGCGGATATGAGTTCGCGGTGCCTCCCGAGTTCCTCCAGTATCCTTATCTTCAGGCGGAGGAGTTCCAGATTGACGCCCTTCGCCAGCCCCGCCTCTATGACCTCCAGCGCCTCCTCGCCCCTGCCGGCGCGCCAGAGGGCCGTGGCTATCCGCACGTGGTCGTCATCGGTTGCGTAGGGGAGCAGTTTCTTGCCCACCGTAGCGGCCACGTTCCACCTTTCCATCTCCGTCGCCACCTGGAGGGCGAGTTTGAGGACCTTCGGGTCCTCCCTGAGTTCAAGGGCCTGCAGGAGGTTCTCCAGCGCCTCCTCCATTTTCCCCGCCCTGTACAGGGCGCGTCCCCTCCTGTACCACGCCCTGAAGTCGTTGGGGTCTATTGTGATGGCACGGTGGTAGGCGGAGGCGGCCTCCTCGTACCTCTCCATCTTCTCAAGGACATGTCCGTAATTCATCCACGCCCTCGCGTCAACGGGGTCCAGTTCGGTTGCCCTCCTGAAGGCGCTCGCGGCGTCCTCGTGGTTTTCCAGTTTCTCGTAGGCGGCCCCCATGAACATGTAGACCTCCTTTTTGTCGGGGTCCACCTCCGCCGCCGCTCTCATGGCGGATATGGCCTCGTGGTAATCCCCCGCGTGGTAGAGCGCTTTGCCCTTCTTTATCAGAACGGCCACGTTGTGCGGGTCGTGGCGCAGTATGGCATCGTAGTACCTGATCTCCTCGGGTTTGTACTGTGTGAGGAGGTAATAGACCTGCAGCGCGGCGTCTATATCCCCTATGGTCTCGCATATCTGCGCCTTGAGCTCCAGCCCCTCCACGCTCTTCGGCTGGGCCCTCAGGTAGGCCTCAACAACCTTCAGCGCCTCCTCCGCCCTGCCCATCTTGTAGAGCGCCTTTGCCCTTCCGAGATAGGCGGGCCAGTTCTCCGGGTCCGCGTTGAGCGCGAGTATGAAGCACTGCTCCGCCATGTGATTGTCATGATAGAGCATCTCCTCCCCCAGCCTGGCAATGGCGCGCGAGAATTCGGGCCTGTACCGGGATATGTTTGCGGCCTCGGAATGGGCCTCCATAAGCGCACCGTGCAGGACTTCCTTCGCCTCTCCGAACCTTCGCCTCTCCCTGAGCTTCGCTCCTTTCTCCGCTGCCTTCTCTATCCTGCGTATCAACTTCAACTCCTTATCAAACAGCGCCCCGAAAGGCAAGTCCATCACCTGACGTGTATATTAGATAGGGTGTTATTAACCTTTTTGAAGAGAATTTCAGAGGGGGTTCCACGGGGAGCGTCTCCGGAATGGGCATGTTGAACGGGCGGCGCTTTCCCGCTCAACAGAGGTCGTTACGCATCTTTCTCTCATCTATATAAACGCGCTCCTCCTCCGCTGGGCTGTCCATTTCGTTCAGCGTCCAGGGGCATCTGACCCTTTCCAGAATAACCTCCATGGGCGCGCTGAGCAGGAACTTTCCATCGCCGTGGCGCCAGAAATCGTCAACAAACCTCCACCAGTCCCCGCTCCCTGCGGACACCCCGAGGACCTCGCGGACCTTTTCCTCCGTCTCATCGCTCCATATTACGACCGCGGATCTGGATGCGTTGGGGTCCTCCCTCGCCCACCTGAGGTAATGTATCAGGGCCCTGAAGGACGCCCTGGGGCCGAGGGGGGAAATTATCGTTTCCTTTCGGTGCGTGTAAGCGATCCAGGCCTTCGCGCTGCGGCTCCCGGAGGCGCACCGTATGGCCCGCACTTCGTCAAAACGCACGGCTCTTTTGACGGGTCCATGTGTTATGAACGTGAAGCCGTCCTCGTCCGGCCTGTAATACGCTGTATGCTGGCAGTTTCTCCTGCGGTCGTAGCCGTGCATGAACACGAAGGGATATATCGCGATGAGCACCAGGGCGACGATGTTTGCCAGAATTTTGATGAACCACCCAGCAGGGCTCGTGGGGGTTCCCGTTAGCACGTTGGCGACGATGAACAGGGCGCCGCTCGCGCAAAAAGCGGTAGGCAGGGGCGCAATTTCCAGGGCTCTCATGAACAGACCTATGTCGTTTCTGAGGTAAACGGACGCCACATCTCCCTCCGCGAATCTTACCCTCCCCTCCATCCTCCTCAAAAGGTATTCGGAGAGGGAGAGCCACGCCTCCCAGGTCATCTTGCCCCTCTTTAAATCAACCCTCCTCCCATCTCCGAGTATAAGTTCCACCGCCATCCACCTGAGCACCTCGCCTCGGGCGGGCTCGGGTACCATCCTGTAAATAACCTCATCCACATCGTCCAGATTGACGCGTTCCCTCGCGAGCGGTCTGTACCACGGCCCGGCGGGAACGGTGAGAATTCCGTTCTTCACCCTCGGTATAACGAGCGAGGGCGGTGAAAGCTCCACGGTCCAGGTCACCCCCTCCACACACTGAAGAACGAGGATGATCATGGCCGCGGTGATATCCCCCCTCGTAATCGCGTAGACCAGCGCCCCCGTGAGGAATGTCAGCATCCCGAGGGCGGCGTACAGTTCCCCCCTGCCCGGAGCCCTCCACTCGCATCCGCCTTTTCCCACGGCAGCCACTCTCCCGTGTGAGGTTTAAAACGGCGTCTCATGATTAAAGGTTTTCTGAAATTCTCAGTTTGCTCTCCATCCTCTTCCGGATGTACAAGAAGATCAACAGACCGCCGTAAAATGCGAAGCTCATTGTACCGAGGATCATCGCGGCGGCTACGAGTATGGACCTCAGGAGGAGTGGGGCGTGCACATCGGCAAAGACACTCAGCGCTGCGATGGCGAAGAGGGCGAGCACGCATCCAATGGCCACGGAGGCCGTGGCGATGATGGCCTTCGCGGTCCGTTCG
>MTNG01000022.1 GCA_002011395.1 Candidatus Aciduliprofundum sp. JdFR-45 | reverse complement strand
GAAGAAGGAGGTCGTGGAGAAACTGAGCGAGGAGATAAAGAGGCACCCCGTGGTGGCAGTCGTCGGCATACACGGCATCCCTGCGCCCCAGATGCAGAAGATGAGGAGGGAGCTGAGGGGCAAGGCGAAGGTCGTGGTGGCGCGGAACCGGCTGATCAAACTCGCCCTCCAGCGGGCCGCGGAGTCCGTTCCGGGTGTTGACCGCCTCGCGGATTACCTCCAGGACCAGAGCGCGCTCATATTCAGCGATATAAACCCGTTCAAACTCTACAAGATCCTCAGGAGTTCACGTCAGAAGATGCCCGCCAAGGGCGGCGAGATAGCCCCGGAGGACATAGTGGTTCCCGCCGGAGAGACGTCCTTCCGGCCCGGGCCGTTCCTCAGCGATCTGCAGAAGGCGGGCATCCCCTCCGCCATAGAGAAGGGCAAGATAGTCATCAAGAAGGACATAACGGTCGTGAAGGCGGGCGAGGTCATACCCCGCGAGGTGGCTACCGTCCTGACAAAACTGGAGATATACCCGCTGGAGATAGGCATGGAGATACAGGCCGCCTATGAGGACGGGGCGGTATTCCTGCCGGATGTGCTCGCGGTTGACACCGAAGCCGTCAAGGCCGACCTCATGGCGGGTGTCCAGAGGGCGTTCAACCTCGCGGTAAACGCCGCGTACTTGACACCGCTCACGGCCGGTCCGATACTCACGAAGGCCCAAATGAACGCCATATCTCTGGCGGTGAACGCGGGCATACTGACGAGGGAGACANCGCCCATCATACTCTCCATGGCCATGGCGAGGATGTACGCGCTCGCATCCCGCCTGCCCCCCGAGGCCCTGGACGAGGACCTGAGGGGCCTACCATCCGGGCCCCAGCCGCCACCGCCATCTGCCGGCGGCGGTGAGGAGCCCGCCGAGGAGAAGGAGGAAGAGAGGGAAGAAGCGGGAGAAGAGGAAGCGGTTGCGGGCCTTGGAGCCCTGTTCGGATAAGAGTAAAGAAAGGAGGTAATGAAAATGGAGTACGTGTATAGTGCCCTGCTGCTGCATGCGGCTGGCAAGGAGATAAGCGAGGAGAACATAGTGCGTGTCCTCCAGGCTGCGGGCATTGAGCCCGACATAACGCGGGTGAAGGCGCTCGTCAGCGCCCTTGAGGAGATAGACATTGACGAGGCCATAAGCACCGCGGTGGCTATGCCCGCCGCAGCGCCGGCACCCGCTGCTGCCGCGGCGCCCGCAGAGGAGGAGAAGAAGGAGGAGAAGAAAGAGGAGGAGAAGAAGGAAGAGCCCAGCGAGGAGGAAGCGGTCGCAGGTCTGGGGGCGCTCTTCGGGTAATCCACCCCCTTTCAATTTTATGGGGGTGAGAACCCGTGAGCGTCCCCGCGTGGGTGAGGGCATACTTCAAAATCCTCCTGCTCTACGTGATACCCTTAGTGCTGATTATCCTCTCCCTCACAGTGTGGGACAACCTCCTCGTCACCATAATCTCCGCCTCGTGGATAATATCCTCTTTTCTAATATTTGAACTTCCCAAGCCCCTTTACGAGGAGTAGCGTCCTCATATCCTCATCTTCCAAAGGCGGTCTCCCACATAGTGGAGATTTCTCACGGCCATCCCCCTCCTGCTTTCAACCATTTCAGCACTGTCCATCTCCGCAACCCCCACAGCCAGCGGCCTCCCCTCCGGGTCCACCACTACGACCACATCACCCTTTTTGATCTCAGGGGATGCACTCACCACACCTGCGGAGAAGATGTTGGCTCCGTTCAAAACGTGCTTAACAGCCCCCTCATCCACGGTAACCGTCCGCCCCCTCACACCGGTCTTCCAGAGCATCCTGAGGGCAGGAAGTGCACGTCCGGCCGTCTCCACGAGGGCAACCTGGCCATTGAGGAGTATTATCCTCATATCGCCCTCCACCGCCACCTCTATGCGGTCACCCTTTCCGACCTCCAGACCCCACTCCTCCAGTACGGGTTTGATAGCCTTCACATCCTTCTTGCTGAGGTGGTGCCGGATCATGGTGCGAACACCACCTCCTCAGGAGCCATCCCCATAAATATATCGCGGTACCTCTTGGCCTCCTTTGCGTTTCCCGCGCGTAGATGGGCAACGTGCATGGCGTAGTAGTAGTCAGCCTTTCCCCTGTGGTGGGGCGCGCACCGTTCCAGCAGGTCCAGCGCCTCCTTTGCCTCACCTTCCCATGCGAGAAGAATCGCGACTGTCAGAATTTCTTCCGAGCGCACCTCCTCATCTATGAAATCAACGCTTCCCCTCAACGCTTTCAGCAACGCCTTCCCCCCGGGTGTGAGGTTCTCCTCCGAGCGCTTCAGGAGTTCAAGCGCCTCGTCGCGCTTGCCCATGCTTATTAGCACGCACGCAGCCATGGAAATGTGTGCTGGATCTCTGAGGCGGTGGAACTCATCCGTTCTGAGAAGTTCCAGAACGGCCTCCTCAAAGGATGTGAAACCCTCAAGTTCCCAGAGACGCTTCGCCTTTATGAGAACGCCGACCAGATGCGCCTTCACATCCGCATCCATGTACTCCTCGGCCGTTCGGTAGGCCTCCACGGCCTTCAGGTAGTTACTCAGGGCGCGCGTGTAATGCCCAAGTCTGCGGTATATGTCGCCCATAAGTTCGTAGGCCTCCCCCGAGTGGGGGTTTATCTCCACCGCCTTCTTAAGGGCGTTTATGGCGTCGTCCCACTGGTTGAGCATCGCGAGGGCGCGTCCCAGTTCAATCCATGCGTGGTCGTACATGGGATTCAACTTGAGCGACGTGTCTATGTAGTGGAGCGCTTCCTCGGCCCTCCCGAGGCGTATGAGGGCCATACCCTTGGCGTACCACGCGTAATCAAATTTGGGGTTTATCTGCATGGCCATCTCATGGAACGGTATGGAAATCTCATGCATGCCCATCCTGTCCAGCGCATTGCCTATGTTGTCCCAGCCCGTTTCAAATTTGGGGTTTATCTGAACGGATTTCATAAAGTAGGGTATGGACTCCATGTATTTCCCGAGGTTGTACAGAGCGTTTCCCAGGTTGTTCCACGCCACCTCATCATGGGGGTAGAGCTGTATGGCTTTCCAGTAGCAGAAGACGGCCTTTGCGAGTTCCTGCATGGCGTGGTACGTGTACGCCTTGTTGTACCATGCATTTCTGTAATCGGGGTTTATCTCCAGTGCACGGTCGTAACACTCAATCGCATCCTCATAGAGACCCAGAAGCAGATAGCCGAATCCCTTGTTGTTCCAATACTCCTCGTTCAGAGGATTTTTCCGGATGGCCTCGTCGTATAACTGGACGGCTTCCGCATACATGTCCATCTCCAAGTAGGCGTTGCCCTTGAGGTTCAGCAGGTCGGGGTCGTCGTATATCTCCATAGCGGCGTCTATAATTCGTATGGCATCCTCCGGAAAACCCCCCTCTATGAGGCGTTCGGCCACCCCTTTGAGAACATCCAAATCCTGGGGGTACATCTCCAGAAGTCGCTGCAGAACCCACTTTCCCCTGTTTGCCGTGGAGGGTTTGCGGAAGTATAGCGAAGCCAGTTCAAGGTAAAGCCCCACCTCGCCCGGCGCCTTCTCCATCCCCTCGCGGAGAACCGCCTCAGCCTCCTTAAACCTGCCGAGACGCACGAGAAGATTGCCCAAGTTCAGATACGCTATCCCGTAGCCAGGGTCCACTTCCATGGCCTTCCTGTAGGCAACCATGGAGTCCTCAATCCTGCCTTTCTCTTCCAGCGCAACGCCGTAGTTGTTCCACGCCACGGGGTCTGCAGGGTCCTCTTCCAGCGCTTTTTCGTAGTACTCCAGCGCACCGTCCACGTCGCCGGACTCAAACATGCGGTCCGCCGTTTCTAGGTATCCCATCTCTCTCCATCCACCGATTAATAAGGTAGTACATTAAAATTCCTGCCGTCAGACCGGCCATGTTAAGCGCCAGGTCCAGCGCGCTCACCGCCCTGCCGGGTATGATGTGCTGATGCATTTCATCCACGACCGCGAGAACCGCCCCGTAGAGGGCGGCGCGCCCCAGCACACCGAAGGCACGGGTGGCTATGAGCCCCAGAACCAAGTACGAACAGAAATGGTAAGCGATGTCAAGGGAGGAAAGCCCCGCTTCCGCTATGACCGCGCCGGGGGTGGAGGAGACTGCGAGTAGCGCGGCGGTGTAGAGCAGAAGGACGAGCAACCATCTATCTCTCAAAGTTCCTCATCACCCCCATCCTGAACCGCGCCTTCTTCTCTATGAAGTGCACGCCGAGGGATATCAGTCCAAAGAAGAATAGATTGAACGCCCCTATTGTCAGGGTATAGAAATAGAGCAACCACGCGTAGCATTCCGCGGGCGAGGTGTTTATCGGTCCCAGAAAACTCATTATGGACCTGTTGGTGGCAGCGTCGTAGAGCGTGAAGTTGTACAGCCCCTTCTCCAGGCGGATGCGCGCCGTGAAGGTTATGTTGTCGCCCGAGACCGTATAACTGGCGTTTTCCATGCTGAACTCCCTGTACTTCGAGCCGTACCTGTAAAACCTGAACGAGAGGTTGCTGAAAGACGCGGGGTCTCCCGAGTACTCCCCCCTGAGAGTGAATGTCCCGGTTTCACCCGAGCCCCAGAACGGTTCAAGCGACAGTTTCTTGAGAGTTGCGTTGTCGGAGATAGCTACGCCCCTCTCCAGGTATTCCAGTTCACCCCTCATGGATGAGAAACCGGCGGTTATGAACAGGGGGAATATGATCTGAAACACCAGTATGAACAGCAGACCCACGGCGAAGAACTTCCGCGGCTCCTCCGTGAGGCGATAGTGTCTGAGCGTTAAAAGGAGGGCGAGCGGGAGCAACCCCACGACTATGCCCACGACGAACACCCCGATGAGGGCAATAACCAGCACAAGCAGACCGCATGCGGTCAGCATCCTACGGTTTTCCCCCATCCATTCAAATGCACGCCTCACAATCTCAGCGAAGTGCCCTCTCATGCTATCACCTCTATGGTGGAGACGCCGCCCGTTTTGGACACGAGGTATATCCTGTCGGCGAGGTTCTCCAGTTCTCTCTCATGGGACACTATTATCACCTGCTTCGCCTTAACCCTTTCGAAAACATCCTTCAGCTTGTGGAGCTGGTCCTTGCTGAACCCTTCCGTGGGCTCGTCCAGTATGAGCATATGACTCTTAAGACGCAGT
>MTNG01000064.1 GCA_002011395.1 Candidatus Aciduliprofundum sp. JdFR-45 | reverse complement strand
TCGGAGAGTTTGGCCGGTGCGTAGAAAATACCGGTGTTCCTGCCGCTGAAGGGGAAGAGGCGGTAATCCACGGCGAAGTACCTTATCTCCTTGCCGGTGGCGTTCTCAATACCCCTCAGCAGGTCCACCAGGTTCTCCTTGGCCAGCGTGTTTGCCAGACGGGCCTTTATGATCACATAGCGCAGGTTCACATCGGAGATGTCATCCGAATACTTCCCGTAGTAGTCGGGGTTCTCAAGCACCCTTTCACGGAAACTACCAGGGTCGTTGAAGGCGGTCTCTATATCCTCTATGACCTCGTCCGGGAGATGCTCCCTGAGCACGTCAAGAACCTGCTGTGAAAACGAGTTGTCGTGCTTTCTGTAATCGCCCTCAAGCAACCTCGCGATGAAGAGGGATATGGCCTCAGATTCATTCTGGGCGGTTATGAACTGCCCCGCGAACTGGTAGCCGAACTGGAAGTTATCGGCTACCGTGGGATGCTTCCCCTCCTGAACGGCCTCGAATCCGTAGTCCCACCACGACAGGAAGGCCGGCCTCTGCTCCTCCGGCAGATACGTGTCCTTCGTTCTGAACCACGCCCACGCCCTCGGCCACGGGTACGTGTCCCGCGGTACGGAATATCCGAACGCCCCGAGGTACCACGTTCCCCGCGCGTTTTCGTAGGCGCTTTTGTTCGGCCTGAGAATCTCTGGCATGGAATCGTATATGCTCTGGTCGTAGGTCTTCTTCTCCTCGTATGGAATGCCCGCGTCTATGGCGCCCCACACGTTGGGCACGACGACCAGCAGAACGAGGAGCGAAACGCCTGCCACGTGTGAGATCTTCACGGTCTCCTTCACCGCCCTCAAACCCGTTTTCCTTGACTTCTTGTACATCTCCGCGGCACGTCCCAGCCTGAGCTTGTCTATCGCCAGCGAGAGCACGATGGCGGCGGTGAGGGCGAACGCAGGGGATGCGGTGAATATGAACCTGGCGGCGGATATGGCCATGTATATGGAGAAGGCTGAGAATACAAGGAAGAATATGTAATACTCATTGAATTTTTTCCGAAGCGTCCATATCAGGTAAACGAGGCCGAAAATGGACATGAAAAACGTCGCCACGCCGAACGACATTATGAGCCTGCCCAGCGTGGTGGGCTGCGCTTCGGCTATGGTTGAGTAAAGTTTTGATTTCACAAAGTATCCCTGTCCGCTCACTATGGCGTTCCAGAGGTCCGGGATGAAGAAGTAGGCCACCGCGGCGAGCGCCCCCAGAGCCAGCAGCGTGAGGGTGAAGACCATGACCCACGGATACCGCGCAGTTGCCTCAAAGTAGACGCCTATGCCTATGACGAGGACCGTCAGGGCGAGGGGCGGGATGTACCACACATTGAGGCGGTGCATGGCCGCGTACCAGGGCAGCGCCATGCCGAAGGCCACAAGGGCGAACACCGCCATGTACACGGTCAGGTGCATCACGCTCCTGTTCCTGAACCTGTTTATGAACATCTGGATGATGGCATATACGAGAAGTATGACGAGGGCGTACGAATAACCCTTCCAGGTCAGGGCCATCGTTCCGAGAGAAGCGCCTCCTAGCGCCGCATAGATTATCGGCACCGTGTTGTGCACAGTAAACCTCCGGATGCTCTCAACGGCTCTGCGCGGGGTGCTCCAGTCCGAATCGGTGTAAACCGTGGTTTTCAGGGCGCGCATAAAGAAGTAGAATGAGAAAAGCGCGAGAAAGAGCGTCAGAGCGTCCCAGTCGGCGTTTGTGGCCACGCTCCTCATCATATGGGCCGCGCTCACCGACAGCAGGGCAGCGGCCACAAGCCCAACGCGCCTGTTGAAGGACTCCCTGCCCATCAGATATATCGGTATGGCGGTGAGCGCCCCGAAGAGGGCTGTTATGATGATCAGGAACGCCTTGGACGATGTCTGAAGGTCCCCGTAGAAGGGGTAGAGGGCAACGCCTCCCGCCACCGTGAGCCAGTGGAAGAACGGCGGCCTGGGATTCGTCACTCCAAGGGGATAGTTCAGGAGCGGTTCGTTCACGAGGTGATGCCCCGTGTTTATGATGTGCTCTATGATCCTCTCGTGATAGTAGGAGTCAGAACCACCCGAGACGGAGAAACCCTCCTCAACGGATATGCCCCACGCGAAGTACGTGCGGACGAAAAACGCGAAGAGCATAATGCCCACTAAGAGAAGGGTCACAGTGAGTCCCCTGACAATCTCCTGTCGCTTCGTTTCATCCATGCGCATCACCGCTCCGACTGTGGGAGAAAAGGAGAAACCGTATAAATAGATTACCGCACAATATCAACTCCTATGAAAGCGCTAAGGAACCCTGTACAGATACCGTCCCGTGTATGGGTCCGTCCGCCTGATGACCTCTCCCTTTTCCACGAGTTCCTTCAGTATCCTCTCGCATTTCCGGGCGTCGTATCCGAAAAGCATCGCCATCCTTTCCCCGAAGTCCTCCTCCGTCCAGCCCGATGGACGCATGGCCGTCATTTCATAGAGTATTCTCTTCATCCTCTCCTCCCTGTAAACGTCCGGGAGACGCGTTTTTTCGAAGAATCTTATTTCCCCGCTGAATGCGTCTGATATCCTCTCAAAGAAGAAGTCCACGACCCTCTCCAAAGAAGAGGGTGAGATCTCCAGGCGCATCAGGGCCATTCTCATCCTGGCGACCCCCTCGCCGATGCCCCGCATGAGACCGAGGTCAAGTATGAACCCGGCGACGGCCATCTCCTTTAGTTCCGGATATCGGGTATCAATAATTCTGAACACTTCCCTCTGGGCCCTTTCAACCTCGTCCATATAGGGCCCAGCATCCGGGTACTTCGTGGACGCATGGATAGTGTAGGAGAGGATGTCAAACTCATACTCGGATATGAACCGTCCGTCCACCTGTATCTCCTCTTTTACCGGGATGAGCGGTATGTCCGAGAGGGTCATGTTGAGGCGCGCGGTTCTGCCGGGCGACGCGCCCTCCTCCAGCGCATGCATTATCTCCCTCCTGCCCAGCGTGCCGTAGGAGGTCACCTCCGTTTCGCACCTTCCCTTCCTATCCCACAGGTACTCACAGGCCCTATCCCACGCCTCACTGCGCAGGCGGATGGTGGTCCGCGTCCCCACGGAGTAAGTTCGCCCTCTGATTCTGAGTACGGCTCTCCCCGACGTCACGGGGCGGGGGAAAATGGAGTTCACGCTCTTTATGTACCTCCTCAGATCCCCCGCTGACGGGTATCCACCCGCATCGGTGGTGAACGCGCCCAGCGCAATCCCCGCGTTTCTCCCAAGATACGCGCCGCTTCCCACAAGAGCCATCGCCAGTGTCTCCGGCCTTTCCACTGGGGTGGCGCTCTCAACCATTGAGACGATGTGTTTTCCCCTTATCGGGGGCGGGTCCAGGATATCATCCATTCTCAGAGCCTTTACCCTTTCTGCGCGTATGTAAAACCTGTAATCCTCCACCTGCGGAGGGAACCTGTAAATTCGCCCCTCCACCTCCACAAGCGCCCCTCTGCCCTCGGTCTTTGTCGCCTCCGTCAGGAGAACAGGTATCCATACCCCGTGGCGCGGCGAGGGTGCGAGCACCCTGAATTCGTATCTGCCGACTCTCGGGAGGAGGTACGGGTAGAGAACACGCTCCACGGGTCTGAGGGACGAGTCCCTCAGCAGAAAGCCCTTCACGCTTATGTCCCTGTCACCCCTGCGATAAATCTCCTCCAGCGGCCGCAGGGCCGACGAAAAGACGGACCCGGGTGGAGGGGTCAGAAGGTCCATCAACTCCTCGTTGAGCATGTTCACCTGTACCTGCTGTAGGAGTACAGGAGGTCCACAATTCTCCTAGCGAGCTGCTTCGTTATAACGCCCTCCTCGGCCTTGGAGTACACGTACTCCTTCGCCTCGCGTATTCCCTGCTTAGATGCGATGGTGTATATCCTTCCCTTTAGCTGTCCCCGTATCTCCTCGGGGACGTCTTTCAGCAGCTCGCTGAGCTGAAAACTGAACTCGTCCTGCTTGCCCATGTGAAGCATCCTCTTCTTCTCGCTCTGCACCTTTGTCTTGGCGGCCTTATATTTTCTTCTCTTGTACAAACCCATTGCCGCCTCATCGCTCCGCCTTTTAATAAATTTTTCCCACATCTCCTTTTTTCCTGCTTCCAGCAAATATGGAATCGCAGAGCGATGGAAACATTTATAGCATCGTAGAGATTGCCACACAGCATGGAGTACACGATAATGGTGAACTTCAAGATGTACAGAGAGGCCTCCGGTGCGAGGGCTGTTGAACTCGCGCGTCATCTTCAGAGGGCGCAGGAGGAAACTGGAATCAAATTCGTGGCCATCCCCAGCACCCTTGACCTTCTGAAGGTGTCAGAGGCGGTGGATATAGATGTCTACGCACAGCACGCAGACCCCGTGAAGTTCGGTGCTCACACGGGTAGCATATCCATAGAGGCCCTCGCGGACGCCGGCATACCCGGCCTCCTTATAAACCACTCGGAGAAGAGGTTGAAACTCGCGGACATCGGCTGGCTCGTCTCTGAAGCCCGCCGCCTCGGGATGACGAGTGTTGTCTGCACGAACGACGACAGCGTCTCAAAGGCGGCCGCGGCGCTGGAGCCCACTTACGTGGCGATGGAGCCCCCTGAACTCATAGGCGGGGATGTCTCCGTATCAAAGGCGAAGCCCGATGTGGTGCGGAGGACCGTGGAGGCGGTCAGGGCAATCTCGCCCCGAGTTCACGTTCTCATCGGAGCCGGCGTGAAAAACGCGGAGGACGTGAGGATAGGAAAGGAACTCGGTGCTGTGGGCATACTTGTGGCATCGGGTGTTGTGAAGGCGAGGGACCCCTTCAGCGCGGCAATGGACCTCGCCTCGGGGTTCCTGTGAGGTGTGTCCTATGGCCAAGAGATGGAAGAGGGAGGAAGACGAGGAGATAGAGATTCCTCCTTTTGACAGGCACAAGCACATAGAGGAAGAGCTACGTAAGGTCCGCATATACTCGGTTTACAGCGGCGGCGGGCTTGTGGCAGGTTTGATAAGCGGCATCACCCATGGGATATCCCCAATGATGGGACTGATGTCCGGCTTTGGAATACTTGCCCTTCTCATAATCTCAGGCAAGAGTGACATTCTGTTAAACCTCCCCATGAAGTCCGAGAAGGACCTCATAGGTGGTTCGCTCTTATACCTATTGGGATGGCTCGGGATGTGGACGCTTCTCATAAACCCCCCCTTCACCGGG
>MTNG01000143.1 GCA_002011395.1 Candidatus Aciduliprofundum sp. JdFR-45 | reverse complement strand
TCAACGACGAGAGGCTGCCGGACTGCGCCAATGAGGCGGTCATCCACACATCTGAGATAGCCAACATCAGATCCTTCAGGGTCTACGTGGACGATGAACTGCTGGGGGACATAAGGGCGGATGGCATGATCGTGGCCACATCCACGGGCTCCACATCCTACGCCCTCAGCACGGGCGGACCCATACTGCATCCGCGCATATCCGGCTTCGTGATAACCTACATAGCCCCGTTCAGGAGGTCGGTGGCACCCCATGTGGTTCCCAGCAGGTCCATAATAAAGGTGGAGTTGACGCAGAAGTACAAGGAATACATAGTGGTGCTCGACGGGCAGGAGCAGAGGTTCGCTTCGTACGGTGACGTGCTCACCTTCCGGGAGTCGGAGAACGTCGCGCTCTTCGTCAGGTTCTCCAAGAGTTTCTACACGCGGTTGAGGGAGAAGATGGGCCTATGAAGATAAAGAATGAAGTCCTGCGACTCATCCTGGAGGCGGCGAAGGATTCCCATCCCTATGAGTTCGGCGCGTTCCTGAGGGAGAAGTACGGGGTGATATACGAGATAGTGCTCCTCCCGGGCACTCTCTCGGGGAGGAGGAGTGCCGTGTTCAACCTCATGATGAAGCCCATAGATTTCTCCATAGTGGGCACGGTGCACTCGCATCCCTCCGGGGCGCTTTGGCCCAGCGACGAGGACCTCAGCATGTTCTCCCGCACGGGGAAAATACATATAATTGTGGGGTATCCCTACACATACGCCTCCTGGAAAGCGTACGACAGGGACGGAAAGGAAGTCAGATTGGAGGTAGTTTGATGGAGGAGATAATGGAGGAAATAGAAAGGCGCCTCAACGAGAAGGAGGAAGTGAGGGAGATCGCCCTGAGGACATCGCGCCTCATCATACGCCTCGCCTCTTCCTGCATACGCAAGATGCACGCGGGGGAGAGCTGCGACGACGAGATGAGGGAGATGACCCGTCTGGTGGTGGACGCGGAGACGCTCTTGAAAAAGGAGTACCCGGACATCTACATGGCGGGGTACATGATGCAGGCGCTTCAGGAGTACACGGAAGCGTGCATTTTCCATGCCCTTCTCAACGGCTTGCAGATGCCGACTCCCCGGGCGCTTCACGTGTACGATGAGGCCTACCTCCTCGGCCTCGCGGACGTCGTTGGCGAACTTAGACGGGTGGTGCTGGACGCCATAATAAAGGACGACATGGACAGGGCGCTGGAATACCTGCAAAAGATGGAGGAGATTTACTACAACCTCATGCGCTTTGATTACCCCTCGGGGNTGGTGCCCATACGCAGGAAACAGGACGTCATGAGAGGGCTCATTGAAAAGACAAGGGGCGAGGTCGCGGTGGCGCTGGTCTCACGCAGGATGGCCAGGGGAGGAGAGCATGCGGGTGGAGATGCGGGACCTCTGGATACACGGAAGGGCTGAGGGCGGTGCGGTGGTCGTCATAGACGTTTTCCGCGCGTCCACCACGATAATCACCGCTCTGGAGAGGGGTGCGAAGGAAGTCATAGCGGTCCCCTCCACCGAGGAAGCGCTCGCACTGCACTCACGGATGCCATCCGCCCTCCTCATGGGCGAGGAGAACGGGATGAGGATACCCGGGTTCCACCTCTGGAACTCCCCCTCCGAGATAGCGGAGATGGATCTGCGAGGCAGGACGATAATAATGAGGAGCACAAACGGGACGCGCGCCCTCGCATCTGCGCTGGCCGAAAAGGTCTACGTGGCCGCTTTCACCAACGCGTGTGCCGTGGCTGAAGTTCTCAGGGGCGAGAAGGACATCGTGATCTACACGGCCTCGCGGGAGGACGGCGATGCAATAGAGGATTACCTGTGCGCCGGGATGATTCACAGTTTGCTCTGGGAGAGGCCCGTGGAGACGGATATCATACGCGAGGAGATCATGTATTCCCCCTCGGCCGATAGGTTGAGATCCCTCGGGGCGGCGGAGGATATAGAATACTGCCTTTCCTTCTGCACCACGGACATCGTGCCCGTGTGCGAGCGCCGGGATGGGTACGTCAGATGTTTCATTCCTGGGTGATGACCACCTGAAAACAGCCCGGATACCGCTTTGTGAGTTCTCTGACTTTCCATTTGGCGACCCAGAAGCGACCGCCCCTCTCGTCGGGGTTCAATCCCAGGTCGCGCACAACGGTAGCATCTCCGCGGGACAGGAGGTAGCATTCATAAGAGCCGGCGGGCAAGTAGAACGTTATGGGCAGGAAAATGCGCGTGGACGGAAGAGTGCATTTCCTGCGGATGTTTTCCAGCGCCTCTGTGTTCATCCTTATGCATCGCTCGCCGTCCCGTATTACGGGGTCATCCAGCAACGAGGAAAGGGCTCTCCTGGCTTTTACGATTCCCTGGTTAATCCTGCCGAGTTCTATCCGCAGCACGGTTTCAATGTCCACCATTACCCGCTTACCACCCGCGCTCCTGCAGACGCTCTTCGGCGGCCATCTTTTCAACGTCAACCCCGCGCATGCCTTTGAGACCGCGCGAAACCTCCGCAACGACGCTCGGGTCGTCGTAGTTCATCACGGCCTCCACGATGGCGGTGGCCATCTTCCGTGGGTCGGGGCTTTTGAATATGCCGCTCCCAACGAAAACGCCATCCGCTCCGAGCTGCATCATAAGCGCCGCATCTGCCGGGGTGGCCACGCCACCCGCTGCGAAGTTGACCACGGGAAGCCTTTTGAGACGCTGAATCTCCTTTAACTCCCTGTAAAGTCCCTCCACGATGTCATTGAGCGTGTAGCCCCCGTAAACGGGCTCGTCCTCGGATACGCGCCCTTCAAAGCCCTCAATCTCCCTTATCTGGGAGAGCAGTCGTGAGTAACTGGAGGCGTACGCCCTCGCCATGCGCATAAGCGCCTCGTCGTCCGCCCTGATAACGTCCTGAACGGCCCTCTGGACGAGCCGCATATGACGGACCGCCTCCACCACGTTTCCCGTCCCCGCCTCGCCCTTCGTGCGTATCATCGCGGCGCCCTCCCATATGCGCCTCACCGCCTCCCCGAGATTTCTCGCGCCGCAGACGAAGGGAACGGTGAACTCCCTCTTGTCTATGTGGAAGAACGGGTCGGCAGGGGTCAGAACCTCGCTCTCGTCTATCATGTCCACTCCGAGCGCCTCCAGAGCGCGGGCCTCCGCTATGTGGCCTATTCTCACCTTCGCCATGACCGGTATGCTCACGGCGTCCATGATCTCCACTATCTTCTCGGGGTCCGCCATGCGGGCCACGCCGCCGGCGGCGCGTATGTCCGCGGGCACGCGTTCAAGCGCCATAACAGCCACCGCTCCCGCTTCCTCCGCTATGCGCGCCTGCTCCGCGGTGGTGACGTCCATGATGACACCGCCCTTCTGCATCTTTGCGAATCCCCTCTTTATCAGGTCGCTACCGAATTTGAGTTCCTCCAGATTCAGATTGAACGCCATGTCTCATCACCTGGATGGTCATGCCCCCACGGGTAATTAAGTTTATGCGGGGACGCCGGGATACAATATATATACGGGGAGTCCATGCACACAGCGAATGGAACCGGAGCTCATAGCGGGGCTTCTCATACTCGTCGTGGTGTATGTGCTCATCGCGTTCAACCTCATCCACAGGACGGTCGCCGCGCTCCTCGGCGCCCTTCTCGTTGGCGTGGCGGCGTACGTCTTCGGTTTTGCAGGCGTGGACGATATAATACACTTCGTGGACTTTGAGACCATAGGGCTCCTCATGAGCATGATGATAATCGTGGGGATACTTGGCAGAACGGGTTTTTTTCAGGTGGTGGCCTACAAGACAGCCCGGGTTGCCGGCGGGAGCCCCATGCGCGTCCTCCTGACACTCACACTCCTCACAGCCCTTCTCTCCGCTTTTCTGGACAATGTGACCACAATTCTGCTTGTTCTCCCCGTGACGCTTGAACTCGCACGCGCATTCAAACTGGATCCCCGTCCCTACATACTCTCCGAGATATTTGCATCCAACATAGGTGGCACGGCCACCCTGGTGGGCGACCCGCCCAACATTATGATAGGCACCCATGCAGACCTCGGGTTCACGGCCTTCATAGCCAACCTGGGTCCGATAGTTCTGATAGACCTGGCTCTTCTGATGGGGGTGATGGTCCTCCTCTACGGCAGGGCCTTGAAGGGCTCCACGCTACCATCCGAGGCGGACATTGAGAGAATGGAGAGGAAGTACACGATCACTGACCGTGCCCTGTACTACAAATGCATATTCATACTGTTCTTCACAATATCCCTTTTCATAGTGGGCGAGTTCTTCGGGATACCCCCCGTGGCCGCCGCCTTCGCGGGCGCGACTCTCCTGCTGATCATAAGCAGGGAGGACATCTGGGCCGCGCTGGAACACGTTGAGTGGCCCACCCTGCTTTTCTTCGCCGGCCTCTTCGTGGTGGTGGGCGGCATAGAGCGCATGGGCGTCCTCGGGATGATAGCCGAGGGGATAATATCCGTTTCGGAGGGCAACGTGATAATCGCCATAGTCACCATTGTGTGGGTCTCCGCGTTCGTGTCGTCCATAATTGATAACATCCCATTCACGGCCACCATGATACCCGTGGTGTTCGCCATATCCGAGCGCCTTCAGATGTCGCCGGAACCGCTGTTCTGGGCTCTCGCCCTGGGGGCCTGCATGGGTGGCAACGCCACCCTCATAGGTGCGTCGGCCAACGTCGTCGGCGTGGACCTCGCGGAGAGACACGGCATACTGATAGATTTCAAAACATTCTTAAAGAATGGCGTCGTTGTTACTCTGATCACGGTGGGGGTTGCCACCGTTTACCTCATAGTCAGGTACGTCTGGTTTGCGGGGTGAAAGGATGGTTCATCGGCTGGCAGATGTGGAGAAACTGTACGCGCTGGTATCCCGGGTGGTGATAGCCACCGATAAAAGCCCGGGTATCATAAAGGGGGCCAGGTACACGGCCCGCATGTTTCCGAGGGCAAGGTACTTCCTCATAAATGTAATAAACATAACAGACAGGGCCATAATACTAACCGGGGAATACGAGAACACGCTCCGGAAGATGGGGCAGGAGGCCATAGAGACCATAAGGAGGATACTCGTGAGTGAGGGCGTATCTTTCATAGAGCACGAAATTCAGAAAGGTAAGCCGTCAGTCAGAATTCTCAGATATGCCCGTCGTGTCGGGGCGGACCTGATAGTGCTGTCCACACACTCTAAAATCGGCTCTCAGGCCCTTGGACTGGGGGCGACTTCCCGCATAATCATAGAGAAAACGCGAATACCCGTGTTGCTGTTCAGCCCGATGTGCCGCGAACGTGAGCCCCGGGTGATACTCAACCCCAGCAGCGGGAGCAAGTACTCCTTCAAGGCGAGCATGCTGGCGGTTCGCCTTGCCCACGCGCTGGGGGCCGAGTTGATAACGCTTTACATAGGCCATGAGG
>MTNG01000017.1 GCA_002011395.1 Candidatus Aciduliprofundum sp. JdFR-45 | reverse complement strand
TTTGGTGGACCGGGCGGGATGAAAGAATCATCAGATTCTTGAATAAGCCCGAGGACACCACGAAAGTGGTGGACCGGGCGGGATTTGAACCCGCGACCTCCTCCATGCCAAGGAGGCGATCTTCCGGGCTGATCTACCGGCCCGCGCGGGGGTGATATGGATGCAGGGTATTAAAGATTTTGGGCATACCTTTTAAATCGTTCATCCCGATACACCCCCATGGAAATCCCGGACGTGCAGAGCCTCCAGCCGCCGGCCAAGTTCAGGATATCCCGTGTGGGTGTGAGAGGTGTCAGAAAGCCCGTTCAGGTGGAGAGGGACGGACTCTCTAGGATACTCATAGCGAACATAGACGTCGCCGTGGACCTGCCGTCCTTCAAGAAGGGGGCGGACATGTCCCGCTACCTTGAGGTCATAGGCGAGGTCGTTGAGGAGAGCGTTGAGAGCCCGTGCAGGGGCGTGGAGCATCTTGCCGCCACAGTGGCACAGAAGCTCCTGGAGACGCATCCCTACGCCACCCGTGCCTATGTGGATGTTCACTCAACCCTTTTCCTCAGGCGTGAATGGGGTGGGAAGACCAGCCTGGAGGGTTACGAGATATTCGGCAGGGCGGTGGGCCTGCGCGACGATGGCATACGCAAGTTCGTGGGCGTGCGCGTTACGGGCATGACCGCCTGTCCCTGTGCCATGGAAACGGTGAGGAGTTTGCTCATCACCAGACATCCGGATATGAAGGACTTTCTGGAGTCCATCCCCGTCCCCACTCACAATCAGAGGAACGTCGTCACCATATGCGTGGAGATCCCCGAGGGGTGCGACGTGGATGCTGAGCGGCTCATCGCCATAGCGGAGGCATCCCTCAGCGCCCCGACCTTTGAGATACTGAAAAGAAGGCCCGAGGGCGAACTCGTCCTGCTGGCGCACGAGAACCCGAAATTCGTGGAGGACGTCGTACGCGATGCCCTCAAGATGCTTCTGGAGGAACTGAGGGACTTTCCGGACTCCACGGAGATAACGGTGATCAGCGAAAGCATGGAAAGCATTCACCGGCACAACGCCTACGCGGAGCGCATAACCACGCTGGGCGAGTTGAGACGCTAACCCCTCAGGACTTTCCTGTATCCGCAGATCATCTTCACAACGCGGAACCCGCATGATAGGATGAATCTGAGCGGCTTCTCAAACTCGGCGCACTCAATTATACCGTAGCACCTGGTGCAGTGAAGGGTTCTCGCCACGGCCTCCACGCCCTTTATTAGTTCCCTGCCGAGACCCCTTCCGCGCATATCCTCCCGAACGGCCACTGAGGTTATGTAGGCACCATCGTTCTTTATGAAGAAGAAGACGTAGCCCACGACCTCTCCGTCCTCTATCTTCACGAGCATCCGCCCGTTCTCAACCGAGTGGAGGAACTCGTTGATTCCCGATTCGCTCAGGGCAACGCCGAATGCATCCTTATGTATCTCCGAGACCTCCGATGCGAACCTGTCGCTGTAGGGTATCACACCCGGCGGCATCTCCTCGTCGCCCACGTCCTTCTCCACGAGTATGCTGGCCCTGAACAGGTCATAGCCCTTTCCACCGAGATACCTGTGGAACTCGTCCGAATATCTCTCCACCGCAACCTCTATTTCCCTGCAGTCCGAGAGGGCTCGCTCCCACTCCTCCACGAGGTCATCGCAGGGGCGCGGGGTGTGGAGTGCCACGTATCCTATGTCTCCCCTCTTTATCACGGTGGCCTCGCCGCAGTCCTTCTCAATCCTAATCCCAGTAGTCCCGTGTGCGGACATATTCCTCCTCCATCCTGAGCACGTTCAAGAGGAGTTCCTCCTCATCATCGTAGGGGATAGAGAGCACGCGTGCGGCCCTTTCGGGGCCCACACCCCTCGCGGCCAGCACCATCGCCGCGACCCTGCCGTGCTCCCTTATCAGATGAGATATGGTAATCATTTTCTCATAAACTTTTCGCTCATCTTTCCCGTGGCGCTCAACCTCGTCTATCCACTCCTCCTGATAGGGCATGAGGGCTGCGACCCGAACGCCGCCGCAGTAAGGGCAGTTTATCCTGTCGGGGAGGTCTTCTATCGTCCTGTGCCATCTCCTCCGGCAGGACAGGCAGTACAGTGTGACCTCCTGCTCCATGAGTCGTCTCCTCAGCATCTCTAAAACGCGCTTCGTGGGTCTCAAACTTCTCACGTTCTCCGCCCTGTTCTCCATCAAGCGCCGGGCCGCATCGCCAATTCCCCTCCTGAACTCCACGCGGAACTTCCCGGCGGCGATATCGCGGAGCACCTCCTCCGCTCTCTCAACGTCCATGTAGTCCCACAGGCACTTTGCCAGGGTTTCCTCGTAGAGAGGCGTATCTCTGTAGGCGTCAATCATCCTGTCGAAGTTCACCGAGCGCATATCCGCACCCTTTCCCAGGACGCCCATCTTCTTGGCGACGTAGAGAAATGCGTAGCGGAATGCCCGCGTTCTCCTCATCGCCATCCTGAGAACGGAGCGCAGCACACCCTCCTTCGCCAGCGTGAGGAGCGTTTCCCACGCATCCCTCCCGCCCACGAAGGGTGGCACCTCAAGGGCTATGTGGTACGGGCTGAAGTCGAGGTTGACCGAATATCCCGTTCTGGCTGCGAGGAGGGCGGACACCGCAGACCCTATGGCGTAGTTGGTACGCGTTCCAAAGGGCATCTGCATGACGATGCGACCCCTCTCCCACTCAACCAAAAGGGTCTCATCCGTGGCGAGGTATCCCTCCCTCCACTCCTCAACCTCCCTCAGGGACGTGAGCCCTTCCCTCCTCCTCCGGCCGACTTCCATCGCAACTTCAAAGGGCACGGGGATCTCCTCGCCCACCCACTTCGGCGGGAGCGTGACGTCCCTCACGTACTGCACCAGAATGCGGTTCTCCTCAACTTTGACAATCCTCCACGCCATCCCGCGCATTACGAAGGTCCTGCCCGCTTCCGCCTCCGTCGCCACGAATCGCTCGTCCACCGTGCCTATCTTTCTGCCCGTGGACATGTCCACGACCCAGTATGTTCTCTCGTCCGGTATGAGGGATATGTTGTCAACGAAGTAGATGCGGGTTTTGCGCCCTCCTCCGAATTCCCCGGTGACGGCGTCGTACCAGATGACGCGGACGGAGGCGAGGAATGAGAGAAGCGACTCAAACTCCTCCCACGTGAGATCGCGGTATGGATGCGCTCGCCTCACGGTCTCGTAGAAGCGTCGTGCGTTGACACGTCTGGAGGCATACGCCTCGCTCGCTATCTGGTTCGCAAGCGACACCATGGGTTTCTCCCTGATCCTCACGGGCTCAATCCAGCCCCTCTCCGCCAGCGCGGCTATCGCCTCCCCCTCCTCCGCCTCCACCGGGTCGTAGGTGACTATCGCCCCCTCCGAGACGCGGCCCAGGGAGTGGCCCGCGCGGCCGACTCGCTGAACGAGTTTGCTCACCTGCCGGGGCGAGTTGAACTGAATGACGAAGTCAGCATGACCGACATCTATGCCCAGTTCCAGCGAGGAGGTGCATATGAGCATCTTCACCGTGCCGCTTTTGAATCCCTCCTCTGCCCTCACGCGCACCTCTGCGCTGAGCGAGCCGTGGTGCACCTCTATGGGGATATCCGGGCGCCACAGGCGGTACCTCAGCGCGACATCCTCTGCCGTCCTCCGCGTGTTGACGAAGAAGAGCGTTGCTGTGTGGGCAGATGCCATCTCCCACGCGTCCACGAGGGAGGAGGCGTACTTCGGGTCGCACGCCATGGCCTCCGCCGCCTCCGTGTGCACACGAGACGGCATGTGCACCCTCACGCGCCTCTCCTTCGTGAGCGAGGAGACGATTATTTCCACGTTCCTTCCCACGCCGCCGAGGAAAGCCGCGACTTCCTCGGGATTTCCCACGGTGGCCGACAGCCCTATCCTCTGGAACTCGCCGCACAGCGAGGCGAGGCGTTCCAGAACGATGGAGAGCTGCGCGCCCCTCTCATCCCCGGCCAGTTCGTGAACCTCATCAACCACCACCCACCTCACGTGCCTCAGCATTTCCCTGGTGCGCGAACCCGTGAAGAGTATCTGGAGCGTCTCCGGCGTGGTTATGAGCACATCCGGCGGGTTCTTCACCTGTCTGGTCCTCTCACCCCTGGGAGTGTCGCCGTGTCGCACCGCCACCCTGATGCCTACCGCCTCGCCGATGGCCCTGAGCCGGCGCAGCATGTCGCGGTTGAGGGCGCGGAGGGGCGTCACGTAGACGGCGGAGGTTGCGGTGGGCCTCTCCTCCAGTATCCTGTGGAAAATAGGAATCATGGCGCCCTCCGTCTTCCCGCTCCCCGTGGGGGCTAGAAGGAGGACGTGTCTCCCCGAGAGAACGTGGGGCACGACGAGCCGCTGCGGCTCTGTCGGCTCAGTCAGCCCCTGTGTCTCCAGCGCCTCTCTCAGGCGGGGGTTTATCCCCTTGAACATAACGCCTTTAACGGTACCCCTCGGCTATCCTCTCGCCTATGACCCCGTTGATCTCCTCAAGGAGCTTCTCAAAGGCCTCCTTCGCGGAGATGTACCTCTTAACGGAGTCCATCTCGCTCAGCTGCTTCCAGAGCGTCTCGGCCTTCTCGGCCACCTCGGGGTTGGACAGGCTCATGGGGTTGCCTATGATCCCGTTGTACTCCTCAAGGAGGGCTATGGCCTTCTCATCCTCCTCAAGGCCCTTCTCGGCCAGGCGGTACTCCACGAACTCCTCGCTCTCAACTATCGCCCGTCCAAGGCTCTCCGCAATCTCCCTGATCTTATCGTCCAATTTTCACACCTCGCTGAAACCCAACGTGAGCGAATATTTAAACTTTGGGGAGGTAAAGCTCTCCAGTCAAATACCGTTCCTTTCCCTCCTCTGTAAAAGATGGAAATAATGCTCTCTCTTTAATTATAATCATAAAAATCCTAAAACCCAACACCCCAGAACGAAATGTTTATATACTTCCTTGACATATCTGACATTTGTCAGACAAATAAGGTGAAAATGTATGACAGAAGAGGTGATGAAGATGGAGTTTGAGGAGAAAGCGGTGGAGGATTTCCTGAAGGAGCTGGACGCGATAATCGCCGAGATAGACACCGTGATAGCCGCGGTTGAGGCCTGACGCTGACCCCACCTTCACTCCCTTTTTTATTTTATTTCTCCAGGTATTCACGCTCTTTCTCGTCCAGGCGCAGATATCTGTCCATCGTGGCCTTGAAGTTCATATCCCGGAGATAGATCTCGCGGAAATAAGGATATATGTCCTCCTTGACAACCCTGTGGGAAGTGTGCATGTACCTGCCTATCTTTGTGTTCAGAATCTTTCTCGTCTCCCTGATGGACTTGGAGCGGCCGAGCATCTTTATGATGGCGGGATACTGGTACTTCCTCGGATGCGTTTTGTACTTCTCCAGTTTGGCCACGGAGACACCCGCCATAAGGTCCGTGGCATAGGCCCAGAACCTGTAGTGCTG
>MTNG01000029.1 GCA_002011395.1 Candidatus Aciduliprofundum sp. JdFR-45 | reverse complement strand
ACGGGAAAGGTGTACTTCGGGATAGAGCAGGCGAGAAAGGCGATAGAGAAGGGCGAGGCGAAGCTGCTCATAGTCGCGCAGAACTGCCCCGACGAGGACCTGAGGAAGAAGAGGGTGGATGTCCCCGTGCACATCTACAGGGGCAACCAGATGGAACTTGGGACTACATGCGGCAAGCCCTTCGGCGTGTCGGTGGTCACCATAGTGGACCCAGGGGAATCCCGGATAATGGTGCTCAAGGAGTAGTGTGAGGCATGGGAGTCATAACCCTGGACGCCCAGTCGCTGCGCTACATATCCATATTTGAGGCGGCCACAGGCGCCGAGGTCATCGACTGCATAGAGTACGACGGCACGGTTGTCTTCGTTCTGAAGCAGGGGCACCTGCGCATCGCCCTGAGGAACGGCGGGGAGAACGTCCAGAAGGTCAGGAATCTCCTGAACAAGAGGGTCATGCTCGTGGAGTACTCCCCCGACCCGAAGCGGTTCATAAAGAACGTCTTCCACAGGTACCGCGTCAGGAACGTGGTGATAAAGAGGGAGGGCGACCACCTCAACGCCGTGGTGGAGGTGGACCCACGGGACAAGGCGAGGGCCATAGGCGCGGGGGGCAAAAACCTTAAAATGGCGAAGGACATTATAAAGAGGCATCACCCGGTGGAGAACCTGGTGATACAGTAAAGGAGGTGATGGGGAGATGAAACTGTATGTGAAGCTGTACTTCAACAGCGAGGGGCCGAGTCCCCTTGTGATAGTGCCCAAGGTGAAGAAGATAGGGTTCCAGCCCGTCGTGGGCCAGTACGACTTCGTGATGGACTTTGAGACGCCCGAGGAGTACGCGGAGATAATAAACAAACTGCACGCGGCGCTGCAGGGGAGCGGGGTGCTGTACACCATCCAGTCAAGGAAGGAGTGACAGCGCGTCCCTCACTATTTTTTCGTGGTCAAAGGCGAGAGGGGGCAGTGCGCTCAGCGGGAACCATGCCACCTCACAGGCATCGTCTCCCGCCGCGGGTTCGCCCTCGCACTCCGCGAGATAGGCGATGCTCACCGTGTGCCACCTCGGGTCCCTCTCCGGGCTGGAGTAGACACCCACTAGGCGGTGAGAGACCACGCGAAGACCCGTCTCCTCCAGCACCTCCCTTCTGAGCGTTTCCTCCACGCGCTCGCCGTACTCCACGAACCCGCCCGGCAGGGCGTACAAGCCCCTGAACGGCTCGTTGCCCCTCCTTATGAGAAGGATTCGCCCGTTGCGTATTATTACCGCGTCCACGGCGAGGGACGGCACCTTGTAGGGACGGCGGACGAAGAGGTCCAGGGCATCCCTGATCCGGCGGTAGGTCCTGAGGAGTTCGCATCCCGTTTCGGTCAGCCCGTTCCCCCTCAGCACGCTCTCGCCCAGGGCCTCTTCCACCATCCGTACGCATTTCGCCGCCTCATCCACGGGAATGCTCAACGCGGATGCGGCCTCCTCCACGCCTCCGCACTCCTCAACGGCGGCGAGAATTTTCCAGGCCCCTTCAGGAATCTCATTTCCGTTCACCTCCAGGGCGAGGTGGCAGCGTGGTCTGACCCGCGGCATGGTGAGGGGAGGGACAGCACCTTATATAACGGTTGCCTATACCGTCCCGATGTACCTCCTGCTAAGCGATGTACACGGGAACATGCCGGCGCTGAGGGCTGTGCTTGAGGATGCGGCGGGGGAGTACGACGCGGTGATATGCGCGGGTGACCTCGTGGGCTACAACCCCTTCCCGGAGGAGGTGATCAGGGAGGTCATAAACCTGGGGGCGAGGTGCATAAGGGGAAACCACGACAGGGCGGTGATGCGCGACGACTACACGGGCTTCAGCGGAATCGCCATCGCGAGCGACGTGTGGACCAGGAAGCGCCTCTCGCAGAGCATGCTGTCCTATCTCGCCTCCCTCCCGGACAGCTTGAGGCTCGGAGATATGGAGGTGCACCACGGGAGCCCGTGGGACGAGGACCTGTACCTCTACCCGGAGGAGTGGACGGGCGATATCATACCCCCGGGAGTCAGATATCTGATTCTGGGGCACACCCACATCCAGGCGGTCAGGAGGTTTGAGAGAGGCGCAGTCATAAACCCCGGAAGCGTGGGACAGCCGAGGGACGGGGATCCGAGGGCCGCATACGCACTCCTTGACCCGGAGACGGGCGAAGTGCTCCTCAAACGCGTTGAGTACGATGTGGATGAAGTTGCGGAGGCCATAATCAGGGAGGGTTTGCCTCGCTATTTGGCCGAGCGCCTCTACATGGGGGTGTGATCACGTGGAGGGGGAGATACTGCTGGAGTACGGGGACGAGGAGAGGGCGAGGTGCGTGGGCGAGAGCGTGGCGGTGGACGACGACGCGTACGTCAGCGTTGAGGTCCGCGGGAAAACGGTCATAGTCAGGGTGAGCGCGGAGACCGCGAGGGGCCTCATGAGGGCGATGGACGATGTCCTGGCGTGCATCTCTACTGCGGAGAGAGCCCTTGGATGTCTAGGCGCTTTATCTTCCTCCTCACGTAGGTGAATACGCCGACGGCCATGCCCACGGCCACGATCAATATCAGGAGATACGCCCACGCGTGCTCCTCGCCCACGAAGAGCAGGAGCGATGCCACGAGGTTGAACACGCCGTGTATGGCCACCGCCACGAGGTATCCTCCGAGGAGCGCCCATCTCTTATGCTCCAGTTTCTTCCGGGAGTAGCCGTAGCCCATGATGGCCGTGGTCGAACCGTGGAGCATTCCGCCGGTTATGCTCCGTATAACCGAGATGACTATCCACGCCACCAGGCCGCCGGCGATGAGAGCGGAGCCCTCGTACAGCAGGTTCTCCGTCGCGGCGAAGCCCAGGCCGGCGGCCGCGCCGTAGACGAGCCCATCCTCCAGTTCGTCTATGT
The DNA here is from genome assembly GCA_002011395.1 of Candidatus Aciduliprofundum sp. JdFR-45. Taxonomy (GTDB): domain Archaea; phylum Thermoplasmatota; class Thermoplasmata; order Thermoplasmatales; family JdFR-45; genus JdFR-45. Next base: position 2,671 of record MTNG01000029.1, on the reverse strand, counting down.
ACCTCCTGGCGGGGAGCATGCAGAGGAACTTGGAAAACTCCTCGGCGAAGGGCGCGATTATGCACGCCATGATGAGGGCATCAAGGGCCTCTCTGTTGCGCGCGAGGAACTCGTACTGCCTGACCACTCCGGGGGAATACGCGGCGTAGATGATAGCCGCGCTGAACTCCAGTATGAGCGCTATAACAACGCCGGCAAACGCTCCGAGTATGAACGTGATTATGATGGGAACCCACGGCTCCCTCTCGTACTTCTCCGTGTTCCGTATCCACACGGCGTACACCACCGATGGCAGAAAGGCCACGGCCAGCACCACGAGCCCCATCAGACAGATCAAGAGCATGGGGAAAGAAAAGTTGGGGAATTATAAAACGTTTTTGCACGTTCCAAAATCTTAATACCACCCCGCGCATACCCACATGGTTCGGATGAGCGCAAGGGCGATCGTGGGAATGCAGTTCGGCGACGAGGGAAAGGGGAAGATCGTTGATTACCTCGCCTCCGCGTCCGACATGGTCGTGAGGTTTCAGGGCGGGAGCAACGCGGGGCACACGGTGGTCGTGAACGGGAAGACGTACAAGTTTCACCTGGTGCCCTCGGGGGTGCTCCACGGGAAGATTTCCGTGATAGCGACCGGCGTGGTTCTGGACCCGGCCGTGCTCGTGGAGGAGATGGAGCACCTGGAGCAAAACGGCTACGATACATCCGTGATAAGGGTTAGCAGGAGGGCCTACCTCGTGCTCCCCTACCACAGGGAGATGGACGCGTGGGAGGAGGGGTTGAAGGGCGATGTGAAGGTCGGCACAACGCGCAGGGGCATCGGCCCGGCCTACGAGGACAGGGCGGCGAGGATAGCCCTGAGGGTCCACGATTTAGAGAGCGAGGAGAAACTGAGAAGAAAACTCCGACTGGCGCTGCGCTTCAGGAGGGCGTGCATGGGGGTGGAGTTCGGCGAGGAGGAGATCCTGGAGCAGTTGAAGGAACAGTTTGAGAGGTTCAGGGACCTCCTCTGCGACTCGGAGATCCTCGTTAACAGGGCTATAGATTCCGGTCGGGAGGTGCTGTTCGAGGGAGCGCAGGGCACATTCCTGGACGTGGACCACGGCACGTATCCCTTCGTGACCTCATCCAGCACCATAGCGGGCGGGGCCTGCACCGGCGCCGGAGTTCCGCCGTGGAAGGTTTGCCAAGTTCTAGGCGTGGCCAAGGCGTACACAACGCGTGTCGGCGAGGGGCCGCTCCCGACGGAGATAGAGGGCGGAGAGGCGGAGAGGCTGCGGGAGAGGGGTGGTGAGTTCGGCGCCACCACGGGCAGGCCGCGGCGCGTGGGGTGGCTTGACCTGCCCCTGCTGAGGTACGCGGCGCTTGTGAACGGGGTGAAGGAGATCGCGCTAACGAAGGTTGACGTCCTCGCGGGGCGGAGCACGATTCCCGTGGCCACCGCCTACAGGGTCGGCGGGCGCGAGGTGCTATACCCGCCGCCGGACCTGGAGGGCGTTGAGCCCGTCTACGTGGAGATGGAGGGGTGGTCCGAGAGCGAGGTTGAGGACTGCCTCTCCGGTGAGATTCCAGAGCCCATAAAGGAGTACGTGGCGCTCGTTGAGAAGGCGACGAGTGCACGCGTCACAATAATCTCGCTTGGAAAGGACCGCGAGAAGACCGTGGTTCTTTAAAGCTCCTTATCGGCGCTGCTGCACAGGCGTTTGAAATGCCTCACTCCCTCCAGCGGCCCCTTCGCTATCAGCAGGTCGCCCGGTTTGATCATGGTGTTCTCGTCGGGACCGAATATCCACCTTCTGCCCCTCTTTATGGCTATCACCCACATGCCCGTCTCGCTCGCGAGGTTCAGGTCCCCGAGGGTCCTGTTCGCGAGTATGGATGCAGGTGCGACCCTGCCGAGGGTGATCGTTATCTCGGACTCCCTTATGCTCTCCCTTATTACCTCGTGGGGCTCCACATCCCTCAGGACCACGTCGGCGATGGCCTTCGCGGAGTCGGCTATCACCTCTATTGACCTGCTTATCCTGAGCATTATGAGCGCCTTTTCCACGCACCCCTTCTCCTCCACCTCCTTCAGGGTCTGCATCAGAAGGGACTCGTGCAGCTCGTCCACCCTGTCCTCTAAGTGGTTCACCTCCTCCGCTATCTCCCTGTTGTTGTAGAGGAGGGCCGAGTACGCGAGGTCAACCATGAGCTCCGACAGGTTCTTCATCTCCAGCAGTGTCTCCTCGCTCCTCAGTCCCATTTTTCCTCCCCCATCGCGACCCTGTTCAGGAACTCAAAGCCGTCCTCCGTGCCACGGATGATGAGGGCGTCGCCGGGCTTGATCCTCACCTCGCCTTCCGGATCGTAGAGCCAATGCTTGCCCCTCTTTATCGCTATGACCCTCACACCCGTTTCGGCCTCTATTTTCAGATCCCCTATCCTCCTGTGGACGAGGTCGCTGTCCTCAGAGACGAAGACCACGTGTATCTTCTCGTCCGCCTCCTCGAAGAGGAACGGGAGGAAGGGGCGGCGCTCTATGTCCGTCTCCAGCAGTTCCACGATGTCGCCCGCAGCGTTCGCCATGGACTTGGCCGCGTAGCCCACGTCTATTATGCCGGAAACCTGCTCCGCCTCCTTCGGGCTGCGCGCGGAGAGGATGGTGAGGGTGTTGAGGCGCTGGACGAGG
>MTNG01000062.1 GCA_002011395.1 Candidatus Aciduliprofundum sp. JdFR-45 | reverse complement strand
GGGACCGTGGTGGAGAACACAACCTCGCTGGAGCACATCTTCACCGCGGACGGCCTCTACTACGTGAACCTCACGGTATGCGACGGCGACGGAACGGTGGATGTGAAATCCGTGACGATTACTGTCGGGGACACTTCGCCCGTTGTGGATTTCACATGGACCAACGCCACGGAGGGTGAGCCGGTGCAGTTCACAGCGGAGGTCTCAAGCGTGGACCCCATCGTTTCGTACTACTGGGAGTTCGGCGACGGTACGGGCGCCAAGGGATCCGTGGTGGACCACGTTTTCGCGCAGGATGGCGTGTACCGCGTCACCCTGTGGGTTGAGGACTCCGACGGCAGCAACGTGTCAATAGGCAAGGACGTGAGCGTTGCCGACTCCGTGCCGGTCGCGAGTTTCGTGTATGACCCGTCGGAGCCGGTTGAGGGCGAGAACGTCCACTTTGTGGACACGAGCGAGAGCTACGACGGCATCGTCATGTGGGAGTGGGACTTCGGCGACGGCACCCGCGGCGACTGGAGGGAGGAAAACCACACCTACATGCGCAACGGGACGTACCACGTGACGCTGCGGGTGACGGATGCGGACGGCGATGTGGCTGTCTACGACCTGTACATCAACGTGAGCGACTCCACCCCCGTGCCCGAACTCGCGATGCCGATGGTGGTCAACGAGGATGAGGAGTTTGAGGTTCAGGTCAACCTGACGTACAGGGGCGCCGACCCCATAACGGAGTACAGGTGGGACCTGGATTACAACGGCACCTTTGAGCCAGACCGCATCACCGCGGTGCCGACCATCTCGGTTTCCTATCCGACATCGGGCGTCAGGAGGATCGCCGTGGTGGTGGTTGATTCGGATTCCGAGAGCGATGTGGTCTTCTCAACGCTGGAAGTGCGCAACGTGGCTCCGAATGCTGCGTTCTCGTACTCCGTGGACGGCGCGGAGGTCACGTTTGACGCGGGTGCCACGACGGACACGCCGTCGGATATGAGCATGCTGAACTACACATGGGATTTCGGCGACGGAACCGTTGGTTATGGAAAAACGGTCACTCACAGATACGAAAAGAGTGGAAACTACACAGTTCGCCTGGTGGTCATGGACGACGACGGCGCGGTCTCGGAGGCGGTGATGACCGTGGAGGTCGCCGTGCCGTCCTCCGGCGGAACGTGGTGGGACGAGACCATAGGCCCGTACTTCCCCGCTATCCTCCTGTTGATAGGCGCGCTCGGGGTCGCGGTGTTCATGGTGCTGAAGGGCAAGACCGTCATAGACGATGTCTACCTCATCACAAAGGAGGGTCTGCTCATACACCATGCGACGCGTCGCCTCACCCCCGACATGGACGAGGACATACTCTCCGGTATGCTGGTGGCCATTCAGGAGTTCGTAAGGGATTCGTTCAAAGCGGAAAAAGACACTGGAATAAGGATGCTGGAGTTCGGCAACAGCAACATATACCTGGAAGAGGGTGAGCATCTCATACTGGCCATGGTGGTCCGGGGTCGCCTCACCGAGAAGATGCGTGCGAAGGCACGGGAGATACTGAGCGAAATAGAGGAGAAGTACGCCGATGTGCTGAAGGACTGGGACGGGAGCATAGATGCCTTCCGCGGCGTGGGCGACATCCTTGAAAGAATCTGGAAGTAGAAAGGTTATATCCGCGAACGCTCATATACTCTCCGTCCCACACCCGAGGTGATACGCCATGGACATGAGGATTTACGATCACCCGATACTCAGGTTTGAGAGAGGGAAAAGTGTGCGCTTTTACTTCGAGGGCCGGGAGATGCGGGCCTATGATGGCGAGAGCATAGCAGCCGCCCTCTTCGCGAACGGAATAAGGGTGTTCACAACAAGCGGGTGGAAGGAGAGACTGAGGGGCGCCTTCTGCATGATCGGCCAGTGTTCCTCCTGCATGATGACGGTGGACGGCGTTCCCAACGTGCGCACATGTGTGGAGGGGGTGAGGGACGGCATCACGGTGGAGAGGCAGAGGGGTCCAGGGGAAATCCGACCGGAGGGGGGTGTGAGGGAAACGAAGAACCCGCCCACGTACGAGTACGAGGTGGTGGTCGTGGGTGGCGGTCCCGCCGGGCTGGCGGCCGCTATGGAGAGCGCGCGCCTGGGGGCGAAGACCCTCCTAATAGAGAAAAACGACCACCTCGGCGGACAGCTCATAAAGCAGACGCACAAGTTCTTCGGCTCCGTTGAGCACTTCGCGGGCGTGAGGGGCTTTGAGATAGCCCGCATCATGGAGAAAATGCTGAGGGAGAGCGGCGCCGATGTATGGCTGAACTCCAACGTCATCGGCTACTACGAGGGAAACGTCCTCGGGGTGGTCAGGAAGGGCCCCATCAGGGAGGGCTCCCACGTTTTCGAGGAGAGGTATGTGAATGTGAGGGCTAAACGCATAATATTCGGCACGGGCGCCCGCGAGAGGTTTCTGGTGTTTGAGAACAACGACCTCCCCGGCGTGATGGGCGCGGGGGCAGCCCAGACGCTGATGAACGTCTATGGCATCAAACCCGCCGAGCGAATGCTGATGGTGGGCGGCGGAAATGTGGGGCTAATAGTGGCGTATCAACTGCTCCAGGCGGGTGTGGAGGTCGTGGGCGTTGTGGAGGCCATGCCGCGCATAGGCGGCTATTTCGTCCACGCGGCGAAGATCCGTCGCCTGGGCATCCCCATCCACACGAGGCACACGGTGGTGAGGGCCATCGGCGAGGACCACGTGGAGGGCGCGGTGATCGTGGAACTGGATGAAAGGTGGAGGCCCGTACCGGGGACGGAGATGGAGGTGGAGTGCGACGGCATAGCGCTCGCGGTGGGTCTCAGCCCCACCTACCCGTTCCTGCAGCAGGCGGGTGTGGAACTGCGCTACGTTCCCTCCCTCGGCGGATTTGCCCCGGTCAGGGATGAGAACCTCCAGACGAACGTGGAGGGGATATACGTTGCGGGCGACCTCGCGTCCATAGAGGAGGCGTCCACCGCCATGATAGAGGGCCACATAGCCGGGATAGCCGCCGCGACCTCACTCGGATACACTTCGCCGGAGGCAGAGGAGCGGGTGCGGAAGATGAAGGAGTACCTAAATGAGTTCAGGAGCGGACCGTTTGGCAAACCCATACTGGAAGGGATTGAGAGGGTGCGGAGGTGATGACGTTGGGATACCTTGAGAAGGGATACATCACGCTTGAGGAGTTGCAGGAGATGGGTTTCGTCCCACCCCCTGAAAGGGTGAGAAAGGGGCCCGTCGCCTTCATAGAGTGCCCACAGGAGATACCCTGTAACCCGTGCGTGGAGGCTTGCCCTTACGGTGCCATAACCATGGAGGGCATAAACGGCCTGCCGCGGCTGGACTTTGAGAAGTGCAACGGGTGCGGCAGGTGCGTTAAGGTGTGCCCCGGCCTGGCTATATTCATAGTCAACGCTAGAGGGAGGTACACCGTGTGGCTCCCCCACGAGATGCTGCCCCTGCCCGAGAGAGGTTCTGAGGTCGTGCTTCTGGACAGGAGCGGGAGGGACGTGGGGCGTGGCAGGGTGGTGGCTGTCATGAGCGCGGAAGAGAACACGCGCTCATCCATAGTGGTTGTGGAGGTTCCGGAGGAATGGCACCTCTACCATGTGAGGGCCATAAGGGTGGTGTGATATGCCGCGCTTCGTTTGCAGATGTATGGATGTAACGGAGGAAGAGGTCATAGAACTGATACGGGATGGCGTGAGGGACATCCAGCTCCTCAAGAGACTGACCCGCGTGGGCACGGGTCCGTGCCAGGGAAAGGCATGTCTGGAGATCCTCGTGAAGATACTTGCGAGGGAGACGGGCTTGACCCCTGACGAGGTTGGGCTAATAACGCTGCGCCAGCCCGTTGACCCCGTGAGGATAGGCACGCTGGCAGGTGAGGTTCATGAAGAGGAGTGCTGAGGTAGTCATAGTAGGCGGAGGCATATCCGGGCTCACAATCGCTTACCACCTCGCGAAGATGGGTCACACGGATGTGGTGGTCGTGGAGCGGAGGTACCTGGGGTACGGCGCTACAGGACGGTGCGGAGGTGGCATCAGACAGCAGTGGAGCACGGAGGAGAACATAGTGCTGGCGAGGGAGTCCGTGCGCATGTGGGAGCGTCTGGAAGAGGAACTGGGGTATCCCATCTACTACAGACAGGGAGGATACCTCGTCACGGCCACCACGGAGGAGGAGGTGCGCGACATAAAGAGGAACATAAAACTCCAGAATTCTCTGGGCGTGCCATCGCGGTGGATGGAGGCGGACGAGATAAAGGAGGAATGGCCGTGGATAAACACCGACTTCGTGATAGGCGGTTCATTCTGCCCCACGGACGGGAAGGTGATGCCCCCGCGCGTCGTGTGGGCCTACGCGCGGAAACTCAGGGAAATGGGCGTCAGGATATACGATTTCACGGAGGTTCGGGGGGTGAAAGTTGAGGAAGGGAAAATACGCGGTGTCATAACCGATAAGGGTGAAATAGAGACGGGCATACTGGTGAACGCCGCGGGAGCGTGGTCCCGGGAGATAGCGAGGATGGTCGGAGTGGAACTCCCCAACACACCGTACAGGCATGAGATAGCGGTCACGGAGCCCCTGAAGTATTTCCTTGAGCCTATGGTGATAAACTTCCGCTATGGGATTTACTTCACCCAGACGTGGCCCAGAACGGAGATCGTGGGCGGGATAGGCAATCCGGAGGAGAAGCCGGGATACAACATGCGCGCCTCGCCTGGATTTCTGAACATGTACACCAAGGTTCTGATACGCTTTATGCCATGCCTGCGCCACGTGAAGATAGAGAGACAGTGGGCCGGTCTTTACGATGTGACGCCGGATGCCCGTCCAATACTGGGGGATGTGGACGGCTACGACAGGTTCATACAGGCGCACGGGTACAGCGGACACGGCCTGATGATCTCGCCCATGGTGGGCAAGCTCATAGCCGAACTCATAGTGGATGGCAAAACCTCGCTCCCCATAGATTCTCTCAACCTCAGGCGGTTTGAGGAGGGCAAAGTGATCCGGGAGGCCAACGTGGTGGGTTAGAATCCGGCGAGGTACATCAGCAAACTGACCTCTTCGGGGGTGAGTGTGCCCATTCGCTTGAGACCTTCGCTGTCGCCCCTGCTTAGCAGAATGAGGGCCTGTGGATGTCCCTTCGTGAGTCCGAGTATTCTCCTGAGAGCCCCCTCTTCGGCCGACGGGAATAGTGTGCGCGCCTGTTCCATGCCGAATTCCCGCAGGTGTATTTCAACGGCCCGTCCGGCGGAGAAGTCGTCAGCGCTGCAGAAACGGCAGTAGAAGGGCGTGGCGTCCCTCATACCAACGAGAAGCCGACTTCTGGACCGGGGGACCCTGACAAGGTCGCGGAAAAACTCCACGGTCTCCTCAGGCGCGAGGTAATATTCGTCCGCTATGAGGAGGACGTTCCTCTCCTCCATCCAGTCAACGAGGTCTTTAAGAATTCTGAACTCCCTGCCGGCTGCCTCGGATATGGCGTTGAGAACGCTCTCTATGGTTCTGTTGCTGTGCATTATAAGATATACCATGTCGCCGTCGTGGTCAATCTCCCTTACGAACTTCTTTATCAGCATCGTCTTGCCGTAGCCCTTCCCTCCCGTGACCACGGCCGTG
>MTNG01000107.1 GCA_002011395.1 Candidatus Aciduliprofundum sp. JdFR-45 | reverse complement strand
CCTCCCGCCGAGGAGTGGCTCGCCCTGGCAGGGGTGAAAATCCTCACCGCCGGCGTGTTCCTCGTTCTGCCCGCGGGCATACACTTCGGGTGGGACTTCCCCTTCCGGCTGGCGCCCACCAGAACGGAACTCCGGAGGTATGTGATAGGGGCCATGTATGCGCTCGCTGTTGTGGCCATCGCCCTGAACGCCGTGACGCCGCTTTTCATCTCTGGGGTGAGCCCCTACCACGCCATGGGGGAAGATATATGGGGGCTGGACCACACGGCTCTTTACATGCTCTATCAGGTGGGCAACATAGCGGCAACGCTCTTTCTGATGGCCTCTCTGATTTACAAGCACGTTAAAACCCGCATACCCATAGTGAGAAAACAGATAAGGCTGGTCCTCGCCGGCTTTATCCTGTCTTATGTGCTGGTGCTGAGCACGGGATTCGTGCCCATGGCACTCGAAATTGACATGTACCCCCTGACAACGCCGTCCTTCACGCTGATGGCGGGCATGATACTCTACACGATAGTGAAGTACCGCCTGTTCATCTTCACCCCCGGCTCGGAGGAGAAGGTTGAGGAGGCCGAAGCGCTCTCACCGGGTGTCTATGAGATGGAGCGGGAGGATGCGTACAGACGTCTGGCATCGCTGGCGCGCTCTGGGACGCCGGCCCTCATATTCACTCCAGAGGACGTGGACGAGGTGCGGGAGCGGTACGGGCTTAAGGAGACGCTTGTGTTCCAGATAACCGAGAAGGCGGGCAGAGACCGTCTCAACCCCGCGGTGGAGGAGCACAGGGAGATGATACCCTTCATCGTGATGTCCTTCGTCACGGAAACGGGGGGGAAAGGCGCTGTGCTGCTGGACTGCCTGGACCCGACCGAGGATATCGCCGGGGCGGGTGCCAGGGAATGGCTGGAGGAGCAGTTCAGGCACATAGAGGAGGAGCACAGAGGGGTCTACATACACGTGCGCACGACCACAAATTAAATATCCGCATCTCCCCTTTTCCACACCATGCTGAGCAGAGCGGAGAAGGTGCTCCTGCTTCGCCTCCGGGAAAGGGGAGGGAAGGACGTCCGCCTGTCCGACCTGGGCGATGACCCCGCAACGCGAAATGCCGCCTCGTGGCTGGAGGTCAAGGGATACCTGAAGGGCAGGGAGGAGGTCGTGCGGCTCTACTCACCCGGCCCGGAGGCGGTGAAGGCGCTTGAACGGGGGCTTCCGGAGGAGAGGGCTCTCCGAATACTCGCGCAGCGTGGAGGGGAGGTGCCGCTTCGCGAACTCACGGAGGAGATGGGGAAGGCGGAAGCGGGCGTCGCCGTGGGCCATCTCCGCGCTCTGGGGCTCTCTCTGGAGAGGGGGGTCATAAGAGGGACGGCCGAGGTCATTGAAGCGGCGGAAAAGGAAATCGCGAGGAGAAAGGAGTTTCTCAGAACCCTGGCGGAGGGGCGCGTTCCGGAGGGGGAACTGGATCCCGACCTCCTCAGGCACTTCGCCGGCAGGAAGGGATACCTCAGGCGGGAGGAGAGGACCGAGCGGTACCTCACGCTCACGGATAGGGGATGGAACGAGGAGATAGAGGTCAGGGAGGAGATTTCGCAGCTCACCCCGGAACTCCTCGCCACGGGGAGGTGGAGGGATGTGGACCTCCGCCCCTACGACGTGAGGGCACCTGTGCCACGCCTCTTTCCCGGCAAACCGCACCCCCTGACCGGGATAATAGAGAGGATACGCCGCATAATGCTGGAGATGGGCTTCACCGAGATAACCGGGGAGTTCGTCCAGAGCGCCTTCTGGAACATGGACGCCCTCTTCATCCCGCAGGACCACCCGGCTAGGGAGCTGCAGGACACGCTTTACCTCTCAAAGCCCTCTTCCTTTGAACTGCCGGAGTACGCGGAGTCGGTGAGGGAAATTCACAGGAAGGGGTGGAAATACGAGTGGAGCGAGGAGGAGGCGAGGAAGGCGCTTCTGAGAACGCACACCACCGTGAACACCATCAGGTACCTCTACGAGCACCCCGAGCCGCCGGTGAAGGTGTTCTCCGTGGAGCGCGTCTTCCGCCGGGAGAGCATAGACGCCACGCACCTCCCCGAGTTCACGCAGATAGAGGGCATAGTGGCGGAGGAGGGGGCGAACTTCGACATGCTGGTGGGCATCCTCAAAACCTTCTACGCGAAGATGGGTTTTGAGAGGATACGCGTGCGCCCTTCCTATTTCCCCTACACGGAGCCCAGTTTGGAGGTGGAGGTGCATTACAACGGCCAGTGGCTGGAACTGGGAGGCGCGGGGATATTCAGGCCGGAGGTGACGGAGCCGCTCGGCGTGGACGTCCCCGTGCTGGCGTGGGGTCTGGGTCTGGAGCGACTGGCCATGATAACGCTCGGTCTGACGGATATAAGGGACCTTTACATAAGCGATGTGGAGTGGTTGAGAGACGCAGAAATACTCTAATGAAAATGAGGAAAGGGATGAGCGCTCCCCGCCGGGATGCGCTCACTGGGTGATCGCTCCCGTGGGGCACTGGTCTATGGCATCCTGGATGCACGGGGCGGAGAGGTCCGCGTCCGGCTTGACGATGGCCTTGCCATCGTCACCCATCTCGAAGACCTCAGGGCAGCTTGCGGCGCATATGCCACACCCTATGCAGGCATCGCTGTCTATCTGAACCATTTTTGACACCTCCGAGGGGTAAATCGCCCGATGGGGATATAACCTTTTCCTCCTATGAATGCTCAAGTTTTTAACCACCCACGCCCATGCATCCACCATGTCCACCGAGCAACACCTGAAAGAACTCGCCGTGCTGAACGGATGCCCGGGCCACGAGGACGAGGTGGCGGAATACGTGGAGGGGGTTCTGAGAGAGGTTTGCGACGACGTCGGAAGGGATGTTCTGGGCAACGTCTTCGGCGTGAAGGGCGAGGGGGATACGCGCATAATGGTAGCGGCGCACATGGACAGGATAGGGCTTATGGTGAAGGGGATAACGGATGAGGGGTACCTGCGCATCGCCCCTCTGGGGGGTGTACCCGCCGTCTCGCTCGTCTCGCAGAGAGTCGTGATCCATGTAAAGGGAAAAACTATTCACGGCGTGATAGGCGTTCCCCCGCCCCACCTGTCAAAAAAGGAGAAAAAGCTCCCCGAGGTGAAGGCGCTCCTCGTGGATATAGGGGCGACTTCCAGGGATGAGGTCGTTGAAATGGGCGTGGAGGTTGGCACGCCCATCGGGTACGCCCCTCACTTCACACATCTGGGTGAAAACAGGGTGGCGGCGGTCGGGATGGACAACCGGGCGGGGGTGGCCGCCATGCTGGACATGGCAGAGAGATATGAGGGTAGGGCTACGGTTTACTTTGTAGCCACCGTTCAGGAGGAGGTGGGGTTGATAGGCGCGCGGACGTCGGCGTTCCGCGTTGACCCGGACTGCGCGCTGGTGATAGACGCCACCCACGGAACCATGCCGGGGGTGGAGGAGCAGGACGTTCCCGTGAAACTGGGAGAGGGGGTTGCCATAGGCGTGGGGCCCTTCCTGAACCCCGCGCTGGCCCGGAAAAGCGTGGAACTCGCGAGGGAGCGCGAGATAAAGTACCAGATAGAGCCGAATCCGTCCCGCACGGGCACCGACACAGATGTCATACTCACGACGCGGACGGGCGTGGCCACGGCCCTCTACTCCGTCCCCGTGAGATACATGCACTCGCCCGTGGAGGTCGTGGACCTGCGCGATCTCAGGGCGACCGCGGATCTCGGGGTGGCGTTTCTGGATAGTTTCTGAACTCTCCCCTCATTTTTTCTATGAATCGTCCGACATTTGTCTGAAATTCTGTGACGGATCTTTATAAATGGATGGGATTACCGGGATCCGTCACAAAATGGGTTGCTGGGTGATAAAAACGACCTCCACCAGGATTGAAAGTTTCATATACAAACTGGTACATAAACGCATACGTATGTTCCGTTCACAGGGGGATGAAAGATGGATGTGACGATTAGAAGATGGAGTGGGGTCATCTTGATGGTCGTGTATGCGCTGTCCGGGGCTTTCTTCTCACTCGGGCTTTATTTCAATCTGCTTCATAAATCGGATTCATACCGCGTCTGGACTGCATATGGTGTGGGCCTTCTTTTCCTCGGGCTGGGAATAGGGATGGAGAACTACGGGAAAAACACACATCTTAGCATCTGGGGCTTCGCAATTTCCATAATCGCCGGGATAGGTCTGCTCGTGAGTCATTTCATTTGAAAATCTCACCCCACCACCCTCTTAACCTGCTTCCTGTACATCTCCACGAGTTCCCATGTCGTGGTGGCGTCCTCCGGGCTCTTGTCGTCCCTCCACTTCCCGGTGAAGCGGGGGAAGCGTATGGCCAGCCCGCTGCCCTTCTCCAGCACATCCCGCGCGCAGGTGTGCGTGGGACTCAGCGTTATCTCCGCGCCAACGACTTCCATGACCACGGTCGGCTCAAACCACACGTCCGCCTCTATGAGGGAATCAACCCGAGGGTGTCTGTGCTCCAGGACATAGGGCTCAAACCTGCGGGGGAGGGCCAGAAGCTGCTCGTCCGTGAAGCCCGTTCCGAGTTTGCACACCGTCTCGAAGACGTCGCGGTCTGGATTGTACGCCGCCATGAGGAGGGCCCCGTACGTGCCCTTCCGCTTCCCGCGCCCGTAGAACGCGCCCACAGCCACCAGGTCCACGGTGTCTCCCATCTCCAACTTGTAGTCCCGCTTGTACTTGATCCACAGGAACTCCCTGGCCCCCGCGCGGTATATTGAGTTCGGCCCGACGTTCTTGGCGACCACGCCCTCGCAGCCCTCCTCTATGGCCCTATGGAAGAAGCGGCGCGCCTCCTCCAGGTCATCCGTCACCACTCTGTGGGCGAGGCGCACCCTCTCGCTCACCTTCACGACCTTTTCAAGGATCTCCCTCCTCTCGGGGTATGGCCTCATCGTGAGGTCCTCGCCGTTGAGGTATATTATGTCAAAGAGGAAGAGGCAGACGGGTATCTCCTCGGCCATCTCCTCCACGCCGTACTTGCGCCCCCTGCGGTGCGAGACCACCTGAAACGGCAGCATAACGCCCGTCTCCACGTCCACGGGCACCGCCTCGCCGTCCACTATAACTTCGTCGTCCAGCGCTTCCCTCAGGGCCCTCACCACGTCGGGGAACTGGTCCGTTATGTTCTCCATCCGTCGCGAGTAGAGCCATATTTCATCGCGGGACACGTGCCCCTGGACCCTTATCCCATCGTACTTGTACTCCAGCGCCATCCTGCCCCCCATCTTTACGAGTATCCCCTCCAGCGAGGGCATGCGCTCCGCGAGCATGGGGCGCACGGGAACGCCCAGACACATGCGGATGCGCTTCACCCCCTCAACGCCCTCCTCCGCCATGACGCGTGCTATGTACCCGAGGTCCGGGTAGAGGTTGTAGGCCCGCTCCACGACCGCGCGGTCCTCCTTGCCCCTCCCGAAGGCGATTGCGAGGGCGTCCAAGATCGTCATGTCCGCGATGCCCAGCCGGAGTTTCCCGGTGACGCTTCTAACGATGTACCTCGCCTCCAAGGGGCTGGCGAGGTGAAGAAGTTCCTGTAGATACCCTATCTTCTTGGACTGGCTGCCCTCACCGCTGGCCCTGGCGATGGCGAGGAAGGAGGAGTATACCTTCTCCACCGTGAGCGGCTCGGTCTCGGCGGCCCCGAAGGCGAAAAGCGTCATCTGGGATTTCT
>MTNG01000060.1 GCA_002011395.1 Candidatus Aciduliprofundum sp. JdFR-45 | reverse complement strand
CAGCGTGTGGGGTATGCGGTAGCGATGCAGGGCCCATAGCATATCCCTGAAAGGCGTCGTGAGGTTTAGCAGGACGAGGAACGACACGGCGAGATAAACGCGCACGATGAACACGACCACGTAATTGAGCGACGTTATAAAAACGTGGGGGAGGAGCACGACGGCGGTGAAGGCGGGTATCAGCCAGATACGGGAGAGGAAGGCGGAGGGAGGCACACGGGAAACTGCGAGGAGGAGTGAGAGGGCTGCGAGGAGGAGAAGAAGTCTCTCGGGGGTCCATGAGAGCACGGATAGTACCACAAGGGCCACGTGGCCTGCAACCTTCACCCGAGGGTCAACGCGGGCGAGAGGAGTTTTTATCGTCTCCTGAATGAAAAAATTTTCAAAGTAGTGGGAGGCGGTTTTTGCCGTCCCGCTTATCAGGTCCATCTCATTTCCCCTTCTTGGCCGCCATAAACCAGGAGAGGGCGTAGGCCAGAAAGAGCGTTATGAACGTCCCCACGAGGCCGGCGATGAGCGTGCCCACGTAGGGGTCCAGGCCCGGGACCGTGTAATCGGGGAGCACGCCGCTGTACACGGGATGCTCCTCCGCGCCCACCTCCTCGGCGGTGTTCTCCAGCGGCTCGGAGTAGTTCACCGCCTCCGCGGCGTAGGCGAAGAGCGGCGAGAGGGCAATCAGTACCAGTATAACCGTCAGGGCCTTCCTGCTGCAGAATACCTCCTGGATGTTCATTCCCCGCTCACCTCCTCGTTCAGTATATCCGGCCTGTTCTTCGCTATGTACAGTATGACCGCGGCCGTGATGACACCCTCAAGCAGCCCGAGGAGTCCGTGCCAGATGCCCATGGTGGGAACCGTAACGCCGATGGAGTATTTGAAGGATGATGACAGCCCGACCTCAATCCCGGCGAAGATGGCCGCCGCGGTTATGCCCAGCCATCCGGAGACGAAGGACGCGAGGTGAAGACCCTTATCTCTGAGGAAGACGTAGAGGTAGTGAGCCACGAAGACGTTCACGACCGCCATGTTCCACACGTTGGCCCCGAGGGCAGTTATGCCGCCGTCGCCGAAAAGCAGGCACTGTATCACGAGCACGGAGGTCATGGCGAGGCACCCGAGGTAGGGGCCCAGCAGGATGGCCGCTATGGCGCCGCCCACGAGGTGCGCGGATGTGCCACCCGGTATCGGCCAGTTGAGCATCTGCGCTGCGAAGATGCCGGCGGCGACCATCCCCACGAGGGGTATCTTCTTCTCGTCCAGCGTACCGCGGACCCTGTACACGGAGTACCCCACCACCGCCGCTGACAGCAGGTAGAAGAGCACCGCGATGGGCATATCCAGATATCCGTCCGGGATGTGCATATCTTCACCTCCGTATCATATTTTTGTATGATTGTGATACGTGATGCGCTCAGGGATATATAATATTTATCTCTCAGTTCAGGAGTGTGGCATATGTGCCGTGCCCCCATTCTGACATCTTGTGCATAATGCAACTCCTGCCCTCCGCCATCACAAATCAAAAACCATTAAATACAGCACAGGATATCTGTCCAGTGCTCTACTTGGAGGTGTGCTGTTGAGAGCGCGGAGGTTCGGGCGTGGGCGAGCATTTCTGCCTGGAAGGGATGTTCGCTCTGTGGCGGATGATGGGACGACCACCCACGGACACATAGAGAACGACTGGAAGTATGTGGATCTGAGAGTGCAACCGCTTTACACAATCGGTCCTGTGTGCATATTGATTGGAATTTTCCTATATCTTGCTATTGACCTTGAAAATGTGCGCCCGACGGTCAGGCCTATTGTGGAATACCTAATATATCTCACCGTGGTGCTCTTATGTATCATTGCACCGTTGATGTATCTATTTGAGAGGGTGAAAATCCTAAGGTATAGCATCGTGAAGGAATACCGGTTCACGGGGGGTGGGCTGGAGGTGATAACGCCGAAAGGCATGAAAATCGCTGTAAAATTTGATGATGTATTGGGCATCAGATATCCAAACTATGGGAATTTTATGGAGCAATACAAGATGGGTTACATAAAATATATGGCCGATGGGAAGATGGAATCGGTTTTCTTCGATCCGAAAAATGCGTACCGAGTTCTTCTGTTTTATCTTGAGTGGGCAAGAAACAGGGGTGATTTAGATAAGGTCATAATACACAATACCACACGGACGTTCTTCAAATTGCAAGAAGCGGTCAAATCAAACAGATACCAGGAATTCCACGACGAGTTCTGGAAGTATCAGAGCGAACATCCGAAGGAGTGGTGGTTGACGGAGGAGGTGGAGAACATCCTGAAGGGAATAGGCTGTCCTTACACGCTGGACGAACTGATGCGCGGATGTGAGGTGGTGATGGAATGACGGGGGAAATCGCGGGTGCGCTCACCACGGCTCTGGCGATCACCGCCCTCATAATCAGCATCATCGCCTACAGAACGGTGAAAAAAGAGGACCGGAAAAGGAAAAGGGTCGCTCTCCTGAGTATAATATTTGCCACAGTGGCTGTGGTATTCGCGCTGATTTACATCATACGTGAGTTTGGAGGGTAAGGGAGGTGAGGATAGATTTGCGGGTTTGTGTACGGGCGGTGATGTGATATGAACTACGGCGGGTCGGTGCTAAGAAGATTGGACATGGGGTCTCACTCTTTATGCAATAACATAGACGGGGTGCTAACATGAAAGCAATCAGAATAAAAAACGACTGGGAGAGAGCAATGGAGCATGAGTTGGAATTTGTCAAATTTCAGTTTGGAGTCGGTCTGGGATTTTTAATTGTGTTATTGGCAATTTCAATTTACTCTATCTATAAAGTTGGGGAGGCAGCAATAGGCGCCATTTGTTTAATAATTATGCCCATTATGCTTTTTCCAATATTTATGTTAAGAAGTATAAATAAATGGAAGAAATATATAATAGCACACTACACGGCAAAATACTTCATCCTCTACGACGACCGCGTGGAATACGTAAGCGCGACGGGACAGAAACACGTGGTGTTCTTTGAAGAGATTGCGGCCATATGGTGCCCGAGAAAAATAGAGACGAGGCCATGCTACAAAATCACGTGGGGGCTGATATTCTACTACGACAGGAATATGAGAAAATGCAACACAGTCTACGGTGAGAGAGAAGTTGTTGAGAAAATACTGGAAGTGTACAGGGAATGGTTACGGAGGACGGGCAGAAAACCATGCATGATCGCCGAAGGCGTGGTGAGGGACACCACAGTCCTCAGGCGGGTTGGATGGATAAAATCAGACAAAAAACACCCCTTCTGCAACAGGGATAGGAGGAAGAGGAGATGGTCGTGAAGACGCCGGAAGAGGCGAAGAAAATGGAACGGCTCATGTGGCTGGGCGTGCTGTTGATGGGCGCGTCGCTCTTTCTCGGCCTGCCCCTCAGAAAGCTCTCCGCCGGTGATAATGAGGCCGCGTACATACTTTTTGCGGCCATGCTGATAACCGCTGCTCTCGGCGCGTCCCTGCTCGCCTACGGGTTGAAACTGCTCAATTACTCCAGAAAGAGGACCTACGAGGACGAGGTCTACGAAGCGTGTGTGGAGAAAGACATGGAGGACTTTTTGAGGGACAGAGGATTTAAAAGAAAATAGAGCCTCAATAAGGCGGTGGGCATCCTGCAAAGCCCCTGCGCCGGTAATCTGGTGCGGGGGGTGGGATTCGAACCCACGAACCTCTGCGGAGTGGATCTTGAGTCCACCGCCTTTGGCCAGGCTCGGCAACCCCCGCCCGTCGTGATATGGCGCTCGCGGATAAAAGAGTTGCGAATTGAAAAAGAGGGTTAGCTCCCTCTGCTCACAGCAAATATGCAGAGCAGGGCAACCATGAAGACCGCCAGAAGCGGGGTGGAAATCTCGGGTATAACCGTCGGCTCAGTCAGGGGATACCAGTCCCGCGCGCCAACGCCGTCTATGTCGTATGGGACGTCCACTATCCCGTCGCCGTCGCTGTCCGGCGAGGTCCAATCGCTCCAGTAGTTGCCGTCCCCCGTCCTGTTCCACAGGTTATTACTGCCGACATCGTAGGCCTGCACCCTGGTGGAATCGTAGGTGTCTGTGCTCCCTCTGTTGTACAGGAAGTTGTTTCCGTATATCTGGTTGTCATTGGAACCCGATGTTATATACACTCCGTAATCCGCGTTGTACGAGATTGTGTTGGCGACCACGAGGTTTGAATCCGAGGCATCTATGTAGACACCGTACTGGTTGTATGATATGTTGTTTCCGTGGATTTGTGTGACCATCGTGTACTGGGCCAGGTAAACGCCGTAGTAATTGTACGTCAGCGTGTTCCAGAAGATGTCGTTTCCCGAGGCCCCGACGTATATGCCCGATCTGTTGTTCTGGGTGCACACGTTGTATTCAAGATTGTTGGTCTCGCTGTAGGAATCCAGCGATATCCCATGATAGTTCACGTTGAATGAGCAGTTGTTCCCGCGTATGGTGTTGTCGTCGGACGAATAGAGGTATATGCCGTTGTTGCCGTTTTTGGTCGCGGTATTATCCGAGATCGTGTTCCAGTAGCACGAGTACAGGGCTATTCCCTGATACCTGTTGAAACTGCACGTGTTGTTCGTCACCGTGGAGTGGTTTGTGTACTGCAGAAACATGCCGACATAATCACCGGAATTGCACGTGTTGTTCGCCACGTACAGACCCGTGGCCTGGAACGCCACGACACCCACATCTGCATCACTCAGGTTCAGGTCCTCCACCTTCAGGTTGGATACCGCATAAACCAGAACCTGTCCGGCGTCCGCAGGCACGGATGCGTTGTTCATATCCGCGTTACTGTAATAGTAAACTCTCCTGCCGTTCACGGTGTTGTTGGACGGTATGTCATGTGTGGTGCCAGTGGCCAAACTGTCCATATATATGAATACCCCATCCTCCCACAGGGTGTTGTTGTAGACGGTGTCGTGGACAGACCCGGACAGATGTATGCCGAATAAACTGTTGTTGCACACAGTGTTGTGTGAGACCTCCGTGTAGTTTGCGAACCTCAGATATATCCCGTCGTTGCCGTTGTCATGGATGCTGTTGTAGACCACTGTACCGTTGATCACGTTGTAAAGCGTAATGCCCGCTCCCCTGTGGAAGGGCCATGAAATGTACGAGGCGTTGTACAGTTCGCAGTTTCTGATTATGAAATGGCTCGTGGTGTTCCCCACGTAGATGCAGTTCCCGGCTCCCTGTGCATCTATCAGCCATCCCTCTATGATGTAGGGATCATCCGGCGTTCCGCTTCCCGCAACCACTCCGTTGGCGGCGGTGAAATCCGCGTCGCTGTCAATCCTTATGACGCCCCGTGGGGTGAGGGCCATGATTTCCATCGGTTCGCCCACCGCTTCGGGATAAACCGGGCTCGCATCACAAACCATCGCCACTTGCAGGAAGACCAGCAGTGCCCCGAGCAGCACCCATCCCCTCATCATAATCAAAGTTATGCATAAAAAGAATATTAAATTTTCCAGAACACAGGCCAAAGGGTTAAATCCCCGGTGCCATATGCGAGTCCCATGATACTCGTCAAACTGGGCGGGAGCGTCATAACGGACAAATCCCGCTACAGGTCCCTGAGGAGGGACGTCCTCCGGCGACTCGTGAGGGAGATGAGCGATGCTGACGTTGTAGTCGTCCACGGTGCCGGATCCTTCGGGCACGTGATGGCGAAGAGGTATGGCATAGCGAACGGATACACAGGTGCGGAGCAACTTGAGGGTCTCTTCCGCGTCCACATGGACGTTATGGACCTGAACAGAATGGTCATGGAGGCGCTTGCGGAGGGAGGGAGGCATCCGATATCCTTCCCGCCCCACGCCATTCAGCTCTGCGGGGAGCGGCCGTATCTGAAACCCGTTGAACTC
>MTNG01000105.1 GCA_002011395.1 Candidatus Aciduliprofundum sp. JdFR-45 | reverse complement strand
CAACACGGGCTACGGCATCTACATATCATCGGGCTCAAACAACCACATATACAACAACACGTTCTCCTACAACCTCGGCTCGGGAGACACGTACAGCGCGGCGACCGTTCAGGCGTACGACGGCGGCACGAACAACTGGTGGAACACAACTTCCGGGTACGGGAATTACTGGAACGATTGGGCGAACAACAACGCCACGAACGATGCAAACGGCGACGGGATCATAGACTGGCCATACCCAATTGATGGCTCCGCAGGTGCCAGGGATTACTACCCGCTTGCGAATCCAACAGTAGTGCCGGAGTTCTCCACATGGTCCACGATTGTTCTCATGGCGGTTGGTTTACTGCTTGCTCTCATCGGCGGGAGGAGAAGGTGATTTATAACCTCTATTTTTTCATTTTCTAGAATGAATGGATGGTCTGCATTACCTCACCAGAATAGCCCACAGGAGATCAATGAAGAACACCAGCAAGGTGATGGCTGGTATATGCGTTGTGCTCCGCCTACCCGCGCCGCGGGCCACGCTCATCTCATGCTCCATTCTGGCGTATCTGACCTCCACCTCGTCAGGATACCGGCTGTAGGCCATCCTCCTGTATGGCGAGCCGGAGGAGCTGTCAGTGTACAGTATGTAGGCGACGAGCAGCGCACACAGAGATAGAAACACCGCGAGGGGCGGGCTGTAGATGGGCAGGAGAAGAAGCGCTATCCATACCGCAATCCAGAGTTTCACAGCCGCCTCACCCCCCATACGAACGATGGTGCGAAAACGGCAATGCCCACCGCGCCGTGCACGATATAGTCCCACTGATAGGCAGGCGTGATCCTCTGGAGCACAAGCAGGTCCGCATGATCTATGTATATTCTCAGATACCCGCGTGTTGGTACGTCTATTTTTATGGCTGCGTTTCCGGTTCCGTTGCCCCTGTATATCACCTGGTAGCCGCCGCCGTACCAGAATGAGTGCTCAATCACCATGGTCCAGTTGCCTGCCGTCTGAATGACCACGCGATAGGGGCCGGAGTGCTGTATGAGGTGGTAATCTGTTCCCTCTGCAGGACCTGTCATCCATAGATCATCCGGTGAAGTGAAACCGTAAACGAACATTACCACGGAGATTCCAAAACCCAAGAGAAGAAATGTTTTCAGCACTCCTCTCATAGGTCCACCCCCCTGTAGAACATGTATGCAATCGCCAGAGATACTAATCCAATGGGAACGGCATAGAGATAGCCGGTCCACACGGGAGGATTCGGTGGAAAGTTTATATTGAGATACAGAACCACCGGCTGCATCACCATAAGCAGGAGTCCACCTATGATCGCACCCACGTTCCTGCGGGTGACCAGAGCGAAGAGTACCACCACACTGTAGAGGTACACCAGAGAAAGGGAAAGGGACGCCAACAACACTGAAAAGTGGTACAAGTCAAAGTATCCATATGTGAGGGGAAATAAGATCCCGTAAAATATCGCAAAGGTCAAGAAAAGGTGCAGATATCCCCCCAGATACTTCGCCATAAATATGGTGGTCCGCGTGAATGGCAGGGTATGTTCAAAGAGGTACTGGGCGCTTTCCATAGGGGCTGTGAAGAGCGTTATGACGACATAAAGCACGAAGATGATTCCGATCCCACCTATCCGGCAGGGAAACTCCGGCGTGATCAGATTATCGCTCCACCCGAGGTGGACACTCATAAGGTGGTGAAGGTACATCAGCGATACGAACACCGGCCACGCGTACGACGAGGTTAGATTATTCATGTACCACAGTAACAGACTCCTCAAAGACATCACCCAGCGTTCTCCTGACCACGTCTATATCCTCCACGTTCTCCATAACAAAGTTTTCAAGCGACTCGGTCTCCAGGGTTCTCCCATCTCTCAGGCGTATCAGGTAGCGCTTTTTGCTCAGCAGAGGCACCAGCGATCCGCTGAAGACCACCTGTCCGTTGACGAGGAATGTGGCCGCGTCCGCCACCTTCTCAATCTCCGTCAGTATGTGCGTGCTGACCAGCACACCTGCACCCTCTCCTTTCTCGCGTATCATTTCCAGCACTCTTTTACGCCACACGGGGTCCAGGTTCGCCGTGGGCTCGTCCAGTATTATGAGCTCAGATGAGGATGTAAGGGCGAGTGCTATGCCCAGCTTCTGCAGCATCCCGGCCGAAAGCGCACCGACCCTCATATCCCACGCCTCCATGCCCAGCTCCGATAGCAGGGAGAATGTTTCCTCAGGCGGAACGCCTCTCACCTTAGAGACAAACTTCACTATCTCCCTTACTGTAACACCCCGCGGAAAGAACGGTTTTTCCGGCAGGTAGGATATCCCTTCCATCCGGCCGGGTGGGCGGCCCAGCACCCTCACAGTTCCGGATGTCGGTCTCACCAGACCCAAGATTATCTTTATGAGCGTCGTCTTCCCGGCTCCATTTGGACCGATGAGGACCGTGACACCCTTTCCTATCTCCATGCTCACCCAGTCAAGGGCCACCACGGGTCCGTAGAGCGTTCTATATACCTTCCTCACTTCCTGAATTTCCACCAGACCCATATAGCCACACCCGCCACAGCACCCGCGAGCGGGAGCAGGAGTATCTCCCACGGGAATACCTGCTGTGTATCAAAGATGTTCGTATCGTTCAGCGCCACTCCCAGAGGACTCACAAAATTCAGCTCTTCTATCACTATGTCGTCCATCCACCCAGCTATCATTAGACCCGAATCACCGTCGTAGAGTTGCATCAGTGAGAAACCCGCATGGAACATATGCGTCCATCCACCCCAAGCCCCATACAGATTCTCAACATATATGGAGAGATCCCGAGAAAACTCAAGATTTGCCGACAGACTCTCATTCGTGTACGTGGCGCCCGTCATAACGAACACATCCGTAAAGTTCTTTCCCTTGTAGGGTATATTCAGGGGATAGTCCCAGCGAACGGTGATGCCCTTTGGCGTGATGTTCGTTATGTCCGATGTGTAGAAGGGCCTCGCTTTTGGGTGATTCTGCACGTCCACGGGGCTACGCATGTCCAAGTGCCACACGACGTCGTCCTCTATGACGGACCAGAGGTGCACCACGCCGCTCCCGTCCGCAAGCGTCCTGTCCCTCACGTTCACCCTCACATCCTTCTCAATCCTGTAATGCAGCGAGTCCAGCTCTGGCGGCAGGCCGCCCCATGGGCTTCCGCCGCCCGTATCCATCAGATGAATGTAGATCTCAAAATGAAATGTGGCCACATCCCCACTTATATCTGTGATCTCCCATCTCATATAGCTGTCCTTTGTCATGTCGTTCGTGAGTCCGAGAAGGTAATATTTGCCCTTCCATTCCACGACCACCTCCCCTCCGGCCGTGTAGTTTGCATAGGCCCCGACACGTATCCACTCAGGCACACCAGAGGCCCTAACAGAGGGCACTCCAAAGATAGAGAAAAGGAGAAGAAAACAGCACGCGGTCCCTATCAGGCGGATGCCTTCCATAGAGTACCCTCCACATCACTGAAAGCCTATCCCCGAGCCCGCGTCGCAGGTGCTGGATACGCAATCGCTATTCGGGCCCAGATAATACCAGCCACCCTGAAAGCCCACACCCCACACCCACACACGGGTCCATGCGAAGTGCAGGTCTCCGTCAGGCTGATACTGTTCATGACCCTTAACAATAATTCCTATGTCGGAGGACATCCATGAAAGCTCGCCCCTTCCCTGAAACTGTATAATCGGCGTTTTATATTGCCTGGAATCGAAACCGCAGGAAAGACCCGCTTCGCCGAACCCCTGGTGGCTCACCCCGTTGGGTGCAGGTGCTCTCATAATGCCTCCGGTAGTTGATACGGCCGTCACGGTGCCCACATAGATCCCATCGTAGGCGTTCCTCGTTCCTGTCGCCGTGCCCACGGCGGCGCACGGCAACAGCGCCAGCCCCACTATCACCATCACCATCGCCATTGCCCCAATCGCTCCTTTCATTTCCAGTCCCTCCAATGTGGGTGATATCACTATTGAGTATAAAGATTATGAAATCATTCAATTAACTTTGAAATGGCACCGTCCAACCTTCGTGAAAATCTTTTTATATTAGCCCCTCGCATAATCTGAACAGCGTGGTGGAAATGCGGAAAACGGACTCGTATTCCCCCTCGTCCCTGAGCATGTATCTCCAATGCCCCCGCCAGTACCTCTATGCGTACGTTGAAAGGATGGAACCGGAATTTGAAAGCATTGAGGGCGTGATGGGCAGCGCCGTCCACGCCGCGCTGAAATCCCTGTATCGGACTTATCTGCGCGATGGACGCATTGTATCGCTTGAGGAACTCCTGAGGCGCTATCAGTGGATGTGGGGGAGGCGCTGGAGCGACAGGGTCAGGGTGGTGAGGGAGGGCTGCGACCCGGACCACTACTACGAACTGGGGGAGAGGTGCCTCCGGAATTACTACAGAAGGTACGCACCCTTTGATCACGGAGAGGTCGTGTGGGTGGAGGAGTTCACACAGATCCCCTTTGAAGAGGAGGGCTTCACCCTCCGGCTCAGGATAGACCGGCTGGATAGGGTCGGCGAGGGGCGCTACGAGGNCCACGACTACAAGACCTCCGGGACGCTCCCGCGGGAGGAGGACCTGAAGGGGGACATGCAGCTCACCGTGTACCAGATGGCCGTTGAGCACCACTTCCCCGATGCGGAGGAGGTGCAACTCGTGTGGCACTACCTCGTCCACGACAGGGAGTTCAGGGTGCGCATGGAGAGGGAGGACGTGGAGAGGGTTCGCTGTAAAATAGTGGACACCGTGGAGCGTATACGGCGCGACGAGGAATTCGGACCAAACCCCTCGCCCCTGTGCAGGTGGTGCGGGTACAGGGGGATGTGCGGGGAGGGGTGAGAAGGGGCATATTGAAATAAAAGGAGAAACATATCTTCCCCATGGCGTACGTTCTCGTCACGGACACGGGGCGCTCGTTCTGGGCGGTTGTCAACTCCGTCCACGCCTTTCTCAAGGAGACGGGGATACGCCCCGAGAAGATCGTCGTGCTCTACGAGGACGGCACGGACCTCGGCAAAATCCCGGAATACCTGAGGATGCTCGCGCGGCACTATGGAGTGGAGGAACCCATATACCACATGCTCCCCGAGGCGGACTTCGAGGGGGCGCGGAGGATGATCGTGAGCCGCGTCCTGTGGGACGATGCGGCAGAGGGGGCGGAGGTGGTGATGGACGTCACGACCTGGCGGAAGGCCATCGTGGTGGCGCAGGTGATGGCCGCCGTGGACGGCATGGCCTCGCACATCATGTACCTCTACATAAGGAGGCTGGACAATGCGGACAGGCCCTACAGCATGATACCCCTCGCGCTTCAGGAGCTCAAGTTCCTGCACGGGGAGGACCTGAAGAGGGAATTGGCACCGGCCAGGCCGTCGGAGGAGGTGAGGGAGCGCGTGGTCAGGAGGGATGAATTGCAGATCCTGCTCAACGAGCACTACAGGAGGGGCGTGAGGGAGTTCACGGTGAGATACCCCCTGATGGAGGTGGATCTGCTACGCGTGCGGCTGTCCGACCCCGTTGGGGTGGAGGTGCTCGTGCGCCCCTCCGACATGATGTGGGGGGATGAGGAACTGCCGAACTACGACGACCTGCGGAGCGCCCTCATCTCCTCGGGAGCCCTCCGGTTCGAGGTTGGCGGGGACGCGGACATGCTCCGGGATGAGAGGTGGAGCACCGCAGTGGTGGCGGACACGAGCACACTGTATTACAGATTCTTCACCGTGCACGCCCCGGAGGTGAACCGCGTCTTCATCCCCCGGTGCGCGGTGAAGGAGGTTGAGAGCAGGATAGCGGGGAAGTACGAGGACGTTGAAAGGTTGAATGTGAAGCGTAGAGATATGCTGCAGAACCTCCGCCACG
>MTNG01000043.1 GCA_002011395.1 Candidatus Aciduliprofundum sp. JdFR-45 | reverse complement strand
CCCGAAGGAGGTGCGCCTCGGCGACATCATGTCCACGCCCATCATAGTCATACCCGGCGACGAGCCGCTGGAGAAGGCGGCGCGGATAATGGCCCGCCACGAGATCAGGCGTCTTCCCGTGATAGAGGGTCACAGGATAACGGGCGTGCTCACTCAGGAGGACATAGTCCGCATATCGCCTGAACTGATTGAGATCACGAAGGAGTACTCCCGGATGGAGGTGCACGAGCGCGAGAGGGAGGTGACGGAGGAGTACGTGGCGGGGCGCTGCGAGGGGTGTGGCCAGTACTCGCTAATGCTGAAGATGCACAACGACCTCCTCCTGTGCCCGGAGTGTCGGGAGGAATAGTTTATTACCATCCTCGGAGATAGGGGTGGCAATGTTGCAGGATGGTGTGCTCCTGAAGAAAGATGAGTTCAGGAAGATACGGGATATGTACACGACGATAATGTCCGTGGCGGCCTATGGCCTCCTTTTCAGGCAGGGCGAGATCATCGCCCAGGAGATACTCAGGGAACTCGGCGAGAACCCCGACTTTGAGGAGGCAGCCAGGAAGATAGTGGAGAGAGGCTGGGCTAAGGAGGTCAAGTTTGAGGACAGGCGGGTTGAGGTCGTGGGCTCCCTGGAGGCGGGGNTATCCCCTTCCGGGCCCGCCTGCCACGTGATGCGTGGAATAATCAGGGAACTATACGAGGGCATCACGGGGATGCTCGTGAGCGACGTGGTTGAGGTGGAGTGCGCGGCGAACGGCCACGATAAATGCGTTTTTGAGGTGGAGCTTCCAGAGGTGTGAAAGATGGACGTGAAGAGGATTGTCCAGGAAGTTGGCGCTTACGGGGGGGCGCTCGTCAGGAAGGATGGAAGCCTCGTGAACGCGGAACTTCCGTCAAGCATAAACAGGGGAACGTTCTCCATAATGTCCGCCACCATATACGGAGCGGCTTACACGGCTCAGAGCGAGATTTTCTCCTCAAAGATCAGAAAGGTCGTCGTTGAGATGGACAGCGGCCACTGGATGGTGATATACCCCACGGACGACCAGAATCTCCTGGTGCTGCTGGTGGACGAGGAAGGGATGAAAAAACTGGACAGGGCGCCACCGGTTAATGAGTAAACTTTTTAAATGAAACCACCATACCCTCAACCACTCTGAACAGGGAGGATATCCGATATGGCAAGGTCAAGGGCCGAGAGGGCAGCAGCCCGCAAGGTGAGGGATCGGTGGCGCGCCAAGAACTGGTACACCATCGTCACGCCCCAGATGTTCGCATTCAAGCACATAGCGGAGACACCCGCTGACGACCCTTCCAAGCTGCTGGGAAGGGTGGCGGAGGTCACGCTCTACGAACTGACAGGTAATTTCAAGAAGATGCACGTCAAACTCTATTTTCAGATTGCGAAGGTCCAGGGCAACATGGCCCTCACGAAGTTCACCGGCCACGAGACCACGTCCGATTACATCAGAAGGATGGTGAGGCGGAGGAGGACCCGCATAGATGCGATATTCCCCGTGGACACGGTGGACGGCTACAGGGTGCAGGTGAACGTCATCGCCATCGCTGACAGGAGGATAAAGAGTTCGCTGAAATCCGCTGTCAGGAAGGCCATCGTTGACCACGTGGTGAACAAGGGCTCCGACATGCGCTTCAGCGAGTTCGTGAAGTACATGCTCTCGGACGAGGCCCCCGCGGAGCTGTCCCGCGTCGTGAAGCCCGTTTACCCCGTCATAAGGATAGACATCCACAAGTCGGAGGTTCTCCGAGAGCCCACCGACGTGGTGATAGAGCTCCCCGAGGAGGAAGTGGAGGAGTCCTCCAGCGCGGAGGCGGAGGAGGCGACGTCGTAAAGCCGGGGTGGCTCAGGTGGTGGAGCGTCGGACTCATAGGGTTGTTTGCCAGACCTGAGAAATCCGAAGGTCCCGGGTTCGAGCCCCGGCCCCGGCACCACTTTTGCATCTCCATGCAAATGTTTTAATACGCTCTGCCCATCACCCACCGTGCGCCGGGCGATATACGTCATATACTTCCTCTCGTCCTTCGCCATGATGACGTCGTGGATATTCGTGCCCCGCTTCATAGTGGAAATGGGCGGGAATCACAGCATGGTTGGATTTGCAGTGGGCGCTTACAACGGCTCCGTTTTCATCGCCTCGCTTCTTTTCGGACGGCTGGCCGATATACACGGCCGACGCGTTTTCATCAAGGTGGGCCTGCTTTCATCTGCTCTCTCCTTCTTGCTCCAGCCCCTTGCTGCTGACCCGCTCACCTTCACCGCAGTAAGGGCACTCGCGGGTTTCTCCGCCGGGATTTTCCCGCCCGCGCTCATATCCCTGGCCCACTACACCACAGGCAGGATAGGACGCTTCTCCTCCTTCGGCTCCCTCGGATGGGCGGCCGGCGCGTTCGGAGCGGGGCTTGTGGTTGAGTTCTCCGGGATTTCAGGGGCCTTCTATGCGAGTTCGGTACTGTTCTTCACAGCCTTCCTCATATCGTTTGCCGTGGAGGACGTCTCGGTCAGTTCGCCGAGACCGCCTCTGTTGCCGTTCCGCCTGCTTCGCGGGGCACCGCACATATTCGCCGCGTTTTTCCTCCGGCACATAGGGGCGCAGATGGCGTGGACCTACTGGGTCCTCTACCTCAGGGACCTCGGCGCGGGCGACTTCTGGCAGGGGGCCATGATGGGGATAAACGCTGCCACCCAGTTCTTCGCCATGTTCTTCCTCATGGACAGGGGACGCGCAGGCACCTTCATACTCACTGGCTTCTTCGTCTCCACCGCGGTGTTCCTCGGGTTTTACCTTTCCCCCACGTATCTATACCTCATACCCCTGCAGTTCGCCCTCGGGATATCGTGGTCCATGTCCTACGTCGGCACGCTCAGGACGCTCATGGAGAGGTTCAGGGAGAAGGCCACGGCCACCGGTTTGCTGGGCTCCGTTCTCAGCATGGCCGGCATAGCCGGCCCCTTCCTCGCGCCGGAGGTTCTGTCCCTCACAGGCGGATACAGGGGGATAATGGCCGTTTCGGCGGCGCTTTCGCTCCTCGCCGCGCTAACGTACGGCCTTTACGAGTTTGGGAAGAAATCCGATGAGGCGCGGCTCGCGGCGGATTAGCGTGAATATTGACCGGAGTGGGAAATCAACGTCGCCCAGAGACGCGACGACGTCCGCGTTCTCCTCCTTTGAAAGCAGTGAGAACAGGTAGGATATGTCTCTTTCCGTTAATCCCGAGTACAGCGAGTGGAGCCGCATGTGCGTTCTGACGTGGGGTAGCAGCTCGCGCTTTAAAAGCGCGTCGTACCTCACCATCCGTTTACCGTTTCTCAGACAGCCCTTAACGGCATCCGCTGCCAGTTGCGCGCTCCTCAGCGCGGTGAAGACGCCCCCTCCGGTGGTGGCCTTGGCGAGGGCCGCCGCGTCGCCCACGAGGCAGCCGCCGGGGAAGGAGTACCTCTCCAGTCCTCCAACTGGTATGGTCCATGTCCGAATGGAGAGTATCCTCGCATCCCCCAGTTCATCGCGTATTCGTTTCAGCAGCGCGTCAAAGGCCGTCAGGGCGTTGCCGTTGGGAACGCCCACACCCACCTTGGCCATACCTTCGTGGTGAGGCACAGCCCAACCGAAGAAACCCCGGGCGAATGACCCCAGGAAGACATGCACGTCATCCACATGGAGTGATGCCTCCGCCTGCACAGTGGAGATCGTCTTTGCGGGGCAGGGGATGCTCGCCATCCTGCGCACAGCGCTCCCCGCGCCGTCTGCCCCTATGAGAATATCCGCCCTGAACTCCCCTTTCTCCGTGGATATGACCCATTCGCCCCCCTCCCTGCGTGCTTCCCTCACCCCCGTTTCCAGGTGGATGTGCGCCCCCTCTTTAGCGGCGAGGCCGGCGAGTTCTCTGTCAAAGCGGACGCGGTCCACCACGTAGGCCTTGATCTCTCTCCCTTGGATGGTCAGTGTTTTCCCATCGGGGCCGTGGAATACCGCTCCCGTGAAGCCCTTTATGACCGGCGAGACGCCCGCGAGGCGCAGAACGCGGGGTGAGAACAGACCGGTGCAGTGCTCCGGCTTCCCCACGGACGCATGCTCCTCCAGCACCGCGACGTCCAGCCCGTCGGCGGCCAGAAGCCGGGCCAGGAAGAGGCCGGCCGGGCCGGCGCCGACGACCACCACCGGGTAGTGCATAGGAGGTGAAGGGGCGGGAAGTTAATAAATCCTCACAGGCCGAACGCCGCGATGACTCCCGCGGCCACAGCCATGGCTCCCCTGACCCAGGGGTCCAGTTCCCTTCTGAGCAGCGCCACGAGGAAAAGAACCATTGACACGCAGAACGCGCCTAGGGCGGATATTATGGCCCCGCCTGCGATGACGTTCATGGAGCTCAGCACGTCCCCCAGGAACATAAGGAAGAGACCGCCCAGTATGAACATGGAGCCGAGCGGTTCCTTCGCAAGGCCCGCGAGGGGGTTTCCCCCGCTGGCGCCGGGGGACACCGGCTGGGGTGGCGGGACGGGTTGCGGTGGCGGAATGATTTCACCGGTCTCGTCGTTCATCTTCATCACCATACCCAATTAAGCATGCGTTGCTTAAATCTTTTCCGGTGTCTCCCGAAAAACCTTTAACCCGCGTGAGGACATGTCCATGTATGATAACCTTCGCGGAGGTTCACGTCCTGGACAGGAACGCGGAGCACCTGGGGGTGCCCACGGAGCGCCTGATGGAGAACGCGGGGAGGCGGGTTGCTGAAGTGGTGGCCCACAGATACCCGGATGCGCGCGTCCTGATTCTGGTAGGGCCCGGAAACAACGGCGGGGACGGAATCGTGGCGGCGCGCTACCTCGCCCACACGCACCGCGTGGACGTGTGCCTCGTGAGGGGAGAGGTCCGCACGCCCCTCGCGAGGGTGAACATGGAGCGCCTGCCCCCAGAGGTGGGCGTGCTCCGCTACCCCATCCCCCTTGAGGGTTACGATGTCTACGTGGACGCCATGCTGGGGGTCGGTCTCTCCGGGACGCTCCGCGAGCCCTACAGGGAGATAGTTCGCTGGCTGAATTCCTGCGACGCGCCCGTCGTCTCCGTGGACGTTCCCACGGGGCTCGGGACGGATGTCCACGTGAGGCCCGCGGTAACGGTGACCTTCCACGATGTCAAGGTGGGTATGAGCCCTGAGAACTCGGGGGAGATAGTGGTCGCGGACATAGGCATCCCGGAGGAGGCGGAGAGGTTCACAGGGCCCGGTGAGTTCGTCCTTTACCCCGTTCCGCGCGAGTCATCGCATAAGGGTGAGAACGGCCGCGTTCTCGTGGTGGGCGGCGGCCCGTACCACGGAGCCCCCGTGCTGGCAGCCCTGTCGGCCCTCAGGACAGGCGCGGACCTCGCCTTCCTTGCGGTGTCCGCGTCAGCGCACATGTGCGCTCTGAGGTATCCAGACCTGATATCCAGACCTGTGTGGGAAACACGGATGACGCGGGAACATCTAGATATCATTATGGAGATGGCACGGAGTGCCGACGCGGCCGTGGTGGGCCCCGGACTGGGGAGGGACCCTAAGACGATGGAGGCGGTCGTTGAACTGGTGTCCTCTCTGGAGATCCCCATGGTGATAGATGCGGACGCCATCAAGGCCCTGGCTGAGCACCGGGATGCGCTGAGGGGCAAGAAGGCCGTTATAACGCCACACGCGCGCGAGTTTCAGGTTTTCGCCGGGATGGAGGCCACGGAGGAGAATGTCGTGAAGATCGCATCTGACCTCGGAATCACGGTGCTCCTCAAGGGACACATTGACCTTATAACGGACGGCATCAGGGTCAAGATAAACCGCACGGGCTGCGCGGCCATGACCGTTGGCGGGACGGGAGACGTTCTCTCCGGGATCGTGGGTGCGCTCCTGTCAAAGGGCATGGAGCCGTTTGACGCGGCGCGGCTGGGCGCCTACATCTCGGGACTGGCCGGTGAAAAGGCATACGGGAAAAAATCCTACGGGATGTGTGCCAGCGACGTGGTGGAAAATATAGGGGAGGTGCTTAAGGAGCACCTCTCACTCCAGTAGGCCGATGTTCTG